>QHPG01000193.1 GCA_003219005.1 Verrucomicrobiota bacterium | reverse complement strand
ACTCGAGCTCGATGGGACTTCCGGGAAAATTTCCAGTGAGCCGATTGGTGACGACGGTCTTGCCGCCTTTCTCAACGAAGCTCACAGGATCGACAGTGTGCTGATATTTCTTTTTCGTTTCAGCTTTCCATTTTTTGATGGCCGCCAAGCCTGCGTGCGTTTCATTTTCATCCCGCACCACCGCGTCTTCGGCAAAGCATTGATCGAACAAATTCGGGTCGCCACTGTTCTCCGCCACGACGTAAAGGGCGATTGGCTTTGGAAGATCGTCGATCATTTCACGGGCTTCGGTTTGCATCGCAATCTTAAGCACGCGCGGTATTCGGAGAGTCAGACCGCGCGAACGGCATCATCGGGGAAGAACATGAAAGACCTCGTCCATGTAGCGATCGGCGTTGGCGGCCGCCTCCTCCGAATTGCTGCCGTTCTGGCGCGCATTCAGATAAGGCGCGTACCAATCCCACCAATGATGCTTCCCATGGGTCTTTTCGTATTGCCCGTGGTGCTCTTCTGTTTCGTGGAGAAGTTCTGCAAGCGTTGCAACGTCCATGGCTTGCGGGCGCATCGATTTCCACTCGCGTCCGGGAAGTCGCGTCGTGATTTCCTGCAACAGCCAACCGTTGCCATCGGGATCCTTGAACGAGACGAACGAGAAGTAGGAACGACCTTGCGGGTCGCGCCCGCCGACGCGTGGGTTCTTCTCCGCATTGTTGAACGGGCCGCCGGCGTAGTGGAAGACTTCGCTCACATCGACGCCGCGGGCGATCAAGTCGGCGCGAGTGGCGTCAATGTCGTCTACGGCGAGGACCAGTTGATCGATCGATCCCGGTTTGGAGGAAGTGACGCCCTTGCCGAAGATGATCGACGCCTCCGAATTGGGAGGAGTGAACTGTATGGCGCGAAAGTTGCCCTTCACGAGATCGATATCTAACCGGAACCCCAGTTTCTCATAGAATGCTTTCACCCGATCGACATTGGAAACAGGTATGACTACGACTTCTAGTTTCATGTCCATGATTGAGGCTCCTTTGCTTTGTCCTACTTCATTCACTTGAGCGCTGAAAAGTTGGTCGGATCCATGAAGTAATGATCGATATGATCTACCAGTAGCCCATTCGCCTCCGATTCCGCCTTTACCTTCTTCCATTCCGGATCGGCTTGGAAGGCGGCCCAATTCTTCTCTGCTTCCTGCCGGCTGGGATGCTCCAGAATGTAGATGAACAGGTTCTGAGAATCCGGCGCATCTTCCGGAGACCAATAACCAATACTCTTCATGTTGTGCCGTCTGAAGATCGCGTCGGTGTGATCACCGAAGCGGGCTTTCAGGGCATCCAGCTTACCCTCGTGCGGGTGATACAACCGCAATTCGTAAACGTGCGACGGCGGCTGTGCGTTGGACGCACCGAGTTTGCTGAAGGCGAGCATGAATGTGCCCCCCAAAAGAAAAGATAAGACATACGATGGTTTTAGGTTAAACGCGCCCATGGCGCGGAATTTCCGCAAGGTTTGCATAGTTGTTCCCTTCAAGACTCCTCAATTAGCTGCCCGACTTGACCGACGTGATATCCCAAACGGCTTTCCACATCACCGGGCTTGTGAAAACCTTGCTCCAATAACTTGTTGATCCTTTTTTGCGCGGCCGGCCGCATGATCGAGGCCAGACACACATCCCACTCCGGTGCGATTTCGTAGTCAGGCGGCAAACTGGCTACGTCGACAAAGCGTTTGGTCTCGCTGATCGTCCGCTTGTCGAATGATGCGATGCGAGTTGCTAAGGCATCAACGAACCCATCCAGCTCCGCATCCGGTAATGAGCGGTTAACGTATCCATATCGTTCGGCCAGATCGCCGGGAAAGTCGTCGGCGCCCAGAAACACTTCCAGTGCGCGGCCTCGTCCGATCAGGCGCGGCAGCCGTGCCATTGGACCACCACCGGGCACGATTCCAGCGCCAACTTCGAAATGCGACAAAATCGCTTTTTCGCGGCTGGCGAAACGCATGTCGCAGGCGAGCGCAAGCTCACTTCCGACACCGGTGGCACGTCCTCGAATCAAGGCGATCGACGCAACCGGTGCTCGACTCAGGCGCACCAACATGTCAGGCAAAGGCTGCAACCCGGTGGGTCCCGGCGGCAGGCTCGTCGTGTCCTCGATCTTCGCGAGGAAATCGTAGTGAGTGAGAAAAAAGCCTTCGATCGCACTGTCAAAGACGACCACTTTGATCTGCTCGTCCGTTTCCAACGCTGTGATGACTCCGTTGAGCTGCGGAATTGTGTCCGGGCCAAAGATGTTGAGGGGCGGGTGATTAATCGTTACGCGCCAATACGCGGGCGATCGTCGCGTCCGAAGAATTTGTTTGTCGCTCATATAAATATATAGCGCCTTTTGCTTAGCGCAGCGACTTGAACGCCGCGCGAAGCTCGGTCACGAGGATCTCCGGCTGTTCCCAGGCCGCGAAGTGGCCGCCCTTGTCGACCCTGTTGTAGTGAACGAGTTTGGGATACGCCTTCTCCGTTCAACTCCGCGGGGCTTGATAAAGCTCGTTCGGAAAGGCGGTCACCGCGACCGGGATGGCGATGTGTTTCGGGGCAAAGAAGGCAAGCTTGCTTTCTCGACCCGCGAAGAGTCGTTCAATCACGTAAAACGTGACTGGAATAAGGAAGATCGCGATGGCCGACGCGCCGCTCACTGAGCCGAGCATTCCGGCTAACACGGTGATGAAATTCGCATCCACGCTGCTAATGAAGCGCTGGCTCCGCTGTTAACGGTGGCGCGGGTTCCGTTGAAGCAGGCGCACCGGTTTTGGCGCGGCGCTCTTTGAACCACATGATGACAACGTAGAAAACCGGCGTCAGGAATAGACCAAATCCGGTTACGCCGAGCATTCCGAAAAAGACCGCGGTGCCGAGTGCTTGTCGCATTTCAGCGCCTGCGCCTGTGCTAATCACAAGTGGGAGGACGCCGAAAATGAATGCGAACGATGTCATCAAGATGGGACGCAATCGGAGACGACACGCTTCGACCGCGGCGGTGAAGCGGTCTTTGTGGTCGCGATCCTGAATTTGTTTGGCGAATTCGACGATCAGGATGGCGTTTTTACAGGCAAGCCCAACCAGCACAATGAAACCGATCTGGGTGAAAATGTTGTTCTCCATTGAGCGCAGCCAGACTCCGTAGATCGAGCTGAACAGACACATTGGAACAATCAAAATGATTGCGAGCGGCAACGACCAGCTTTCGTAAAGCGCCGAGAGCAGCAGGAAAACGAACAGAACGCAAAGCGGGAAAATGTAGATCGCGCTGTTGCCCGCGAGTTTTTGCTGGAGCGCTATCTCCGTCCACTCAGTCGTGAAGCTGGTGGGTAAAATTTCTCTTGCGAGACGCTCAACCGCACCAAGCGCTTGGCCAGTGCTCGCGCCCGGGGCGGGCTGGCCGCTGAGATCGGCCGCGGTAAACATGTTGTAGCGCGTGATCTTGTCGGCGCCGCTCACTTCCTTCACAGTTGCAACTGAGCCGAGCGGAACAATGCCACCCGAATTATTTCGCGTTTTCAGCAGGCGGATGTCGTTGGGACTCAAACGAAATTGCGAATCGGCCTGAGCGGTGACGCGATACGTGCGGCCGAAAAGCGTGAGATCGTTCACATATGTCGATCCAAGATAAGTTTGGAGCGTTCCGAAAATGTTGCTCAACGGCACGTTCATGCTTTTCGCTTTAACGCGATCCACTTCGAGCCAGAGCTGCGGGACGT
Source organism: Verrucomicrobiota bacterium (assembly GCA_003219005.1). GTDB lineage: Bacteria > Verrucomicrobiota > Verrucomicrobiia > Chthoniobacterales > UBA10450 > Udaeobacter. The sequence goes on along the minus strand of QHPG01000193.1, from coordinate 2,881 downwards.
TCGCCCGAAATGTCGTCAAGTTGTTCGCCAGGCCAGGTGTTTGATTCGCTTTGATCATCATGGCGAACGCTTGTGTTTGCAGTTCATCGAGGCCGGCGTTGCCGCGATCCTGAATGAAAAGCTTGTAGCCGCCGGCGTTGCCAATGCCGGCCACTGGCGGTGGCGGAAAGGCAATGACCAGAGCTTCGGGAATTTCCGCGCGAACGCGCGCGTTCATTTTCGCGAGAATCGCAGGCATTCCCTGGTCGCGCGTGTGTCGTTCTGAAAATTCTTTGAAAGGCAAAAAGACTGCAGCGGTATTCGGTTGGTTGCCGCCGAACAAATTGAATCCAGCGAACTCGACCGTGTTGAGAATGCCGGGTGTTTCGTGTGCGATCTTCGAAATCTTATCGACGACTGCCTGGGTGCGGTCGAGCGATGCCGCGTTGGGCAACTGCGCAAAAACGACCGCGTATCCGCGGTCCTGCGTTGGAAGAAAACCCCCGGGCACAATTTTGAAGCCAAAACCGGTCAGAGCGAGCAAGCCGACGTAGATGAACAGAATGACGACGGCCAGTCGAACAAAGCGCGCGACAGTGTTGCCGTATGCGTTCGAGGCCCACGAAAACGTCTTGTTGAATCCTTTGAACAGCCATCCGAGCAGACCGTCGAGCAGGCGCTGAAATGAATCCTTCTCCGCGCCGCGCGGCTTGAGGAGGAGCGCGGCGAGCGCTGGAGAAAGTGTGAGCGAATTAAGCGCAGAGATCGCGGTCGAGACTGCGATGGTCAACGCGAATTGGCGAAAGAATGTACCAGTGATTCCGGAGATGAACGCAGTCGGGATGAAAACCGAGCAAAGCACCAGCGCAATCGCGACCAATGCTCCACCAACTTCGGTCATGGCCTTGCGTGCGGCGTCGCGCGGACTCAGCCCGTCTTCGATGTGATGCTCGATCGCTTCTACTACAACGATGGCGTCATCAACCACGATGCCAATCGCCAGGACGATGCCGAAAAGCGAGAGATTGTTGATCGAGAACCCGAATCCTTTCATCGCCGCGAACGTGCCGATCAACGAAACGGGGATCGCAATGAGGGGGATGATCGCGGCGCGCCAGGTTTGGAGAAAGATCAGGACAACCAGAACGACCAGCGCGATTGCCTCAAAGAGCGTTTTCTGCACTTCATGGATCGATTCGCGGACAGAGACTGTCGGATCGTAAACAATCGTGTAGTCGAGGCCGGCCGGGAAACGCTGCTTTAGCTCGGCCATCTTCTTCCGCACTACATCGGAAGTCGCGAGCGCATTCGAGCCCGGGAGTTGGAAAATGGCAATTGCGGTCGCCGGTTTTCCGCCTAGCCCGCTGTTGACCGTGTAATCGCGCGCCGCGAGCTCAACCCGCGCGATATCGCGCACGCGAGTGACTTGTCCGTTAGCGCCGGTCTTAACGATAATATCGCCGAACTGCTTTTCGTCGGTGAGCCGGCCTTGCGTGCTGACTGTGTATTGAAATGCGGTCGCGCCTTTCGGCACTGGCGGCGCGCCGATGATTCCCGCTGCGACCTGAACATTCTGCTCCTGGATCGCTGTGACCACATCCTGCGCCGTCAGACCGCGTGCAGAAAGTTGGTGAGGATCGAGCCAGAGACGCATCGAATATTCGCGTGCGCCGAAAACATTGATGTCGCCGACGCCATCGAGGCGCGCGAGTTCGTCGCGAATCTGGAGCAACGCGTAATTGCTGGTGAAAAGCGAATCGAGCGATCCATCCGGTGAGACCAGATGCACGACCATGGTGATGTCGGGCGACTGTTTTTTCGTGGTCACGCCGATGCGCTGCACATCGGGTGGAAGCACGGGAATCGCGATGGCGACGCGATTTTGAACCAGCACCTGCGCTGTATCGAGATTGGTGCCGAGCTTGAACGTGATGCTCAGCGTCATGTTGCCGTCGCTCGTACTTTGCGAAGACATGTAGAGCATGTTCTCGACGCCATTGACCTGCTGCTCGATCGGCGTCGCCACTGTTTCCGACACCACTTTCGCGTTCGCGCCGGGATAACTGGTCGTGACCTGGATCGTTGGCGGCGCGATCTCGGGATATTGCGCGATCGGAAGCGTCGAGAGCGCAATGACACCCACCAACGTGATGACAATGCTAATCACGCCGGCGAAGATTGGCCGGTCGATGAAAAAATGCGGAAAGTTCATGCCGCGCTTAACGAGTTATGATCAGCACAATCACTTCGTGCCTTTTGCTTGTGCGGCTGGCGGCGATTCTTCCGGAATCGGTTGCACTTTCATCCCCGCTTGCAACAACTGCAGACGTGTCGAGACAACTTTCTCGCCGTCCTTCAGTCCGTTTTTCACAATCCGCTTTCCTTCGAAAAGACCGCCGGTCTCAAGGTTGCGCCGCTCGACCGTGTTATCGGGTTTCACCACGAACGCGTACTTGAGTCCCTGCTGTGAACTGATCACCTTGTCCTCAACCAGTGCAGCCCGATAAGGCGTTGCGCCCGAGACGCGCACCCGAACAAAGAAACCCGGTGTAATGAAGTTAGGGTTCCAGTTTTTCAGAACAATCCGAGCGCGCACCGTCCCCGTCCCAGCATCAAGGCGGTTGTCAACGAAGTCGATTGTACCTTTGTGCGGGAAATCGGTCTCGTTTCCCAGCTCGATCCATGCCGGAATCTTGGCCGTGCGCGCGCTCACGCGTTTCCCTTCCTCGCTTAACTTTACATATTTGAGCACGGCATTCTCGTCGGCATCGACTTTGGCATAAATCGGATCGACCGAGACTACTGTCGTAAGCAAGCTATCTGGGCCCGCACCGGGCTGGACCAGATTGCCCACCGTAATGCGCTGGTCACTCACTCGGCCGTCGATCGGAGATTTGATTTG
>QHPG01000192.1 GCA_003219005.1 Verrucomicrobiota bacterium | reverse complement strand
CGCCTTGGCAGCGTCGGTCGCGCCGATCGGATTGATTACGCTGCGTCGCTACATTCGCGTCCCCGAAGCCGGGCGGCAGGAATAGAGTAACGAATAAGAAACGCCGAACGTCGAACAGCGAACGTCGAACGCAGATTTTCCCGAGTTGGGCGTTGGGTGTTTGCTGGTGTGGGCAACTGGATCCAAGAGCGTTCGCGCCCGACCATTTTCTGCCTGGGTTTCGAATTCAATAAAGGAGGGAGTCTTGCGCACTTGCTGGAAGCGCGGTTGCGCGTAAATTAAACCACTCTTAAAAAGGGCAATCTCGCGCGAGAAAATCAGGGATGAACAGCATGCAATTAACTTACAAACATTCGCGCAAAACGCTGTGGATTGGTCTGGCCGGCACGCTCGTTGTGATTGTCGGTTCGATCTTATTTGGGTATGCTCAGACGCAAAAGAAAGAAGCCGAAGTGATGAATCCTACAAAACCAGTTCCCAGCGATGCCGAGTTGCAAAGGAAGTTAACCAAGGACCAGTATCACGTGACGCGCGAGGGCGGCACGGAGACGGCGTTTCACAACGCCTATTGGGACAATCACGAGCCCGGAATTTACGTCGATGTCATCACCGGCGAACCGCTGTTCAGTTCGCTGGATAAATTCAATAGCGGCACGGGCTGGCCCAGTTTCACCAAGCCGATCTCGAAAGACAGCGTGGTTGAAAAACGGGATTCCTCTTTTGGAATGGAACGCACCGAGGCGCGCTCAAAATCGAGCGATTCGCATCTCGGTCATGTGTTCAGCGACGGCCCTGCGCCGACCGGCGACCGCTTTTGTATGAACTCCGCGGCGCTGCGTTTTATCCCCGTGGCGAAATTGAAGGAAGAGGGATACGGCCAATATCTTTCGCTCTTTCAATCACAGCAGCAAAAGGCCGGAGAGCAGTCGCAAGCAAAAGGTCCATAGCAAAATGCCGAAGCTCGAATGACGAATGACGAATTAATGACAAAATCCGAATAACTGCTCGGACTCTCCATTGTCTTTCTTCATCGTCGCCTCGTTGTCTTTCATATTTCAGTAGTGTCCGCCCTTTCGTGTTTTGGCATTCTCTTCATTCCTTCGTGCTTCGTCATTCTGATTTCGTCATTCGATCTGGCCATTGGCCCTCGAGTTCTGTCTTTGAAACCGGTGGCCCGCCACGGTAATCTAATTCGAACCATCATGACCCGGGACGACTTCGATTACGCAATTGCAAATACGCACGTGATTGTCGCGCCCGAGCAGAAAATCGCGACGTTCGGGAGCACCAGTTTCAATTTTTATTTGATCTCGGAGTTGATGGACCGGGTCGATCAAGTGCGGGTTCGCAACGGGAAAATTCATGCCGAGCGACCGCAGATTCTTACGCCGGAACATTATTGCCGGATGTTGCTGGAGGGTTTCGGCGAGAAGGCGGAGCGATACGTCGAGCAACTGCGCGAGCACACCCGGAAGATGGCGGTGCTTCGTTATGGCTTTCAATTTCGCAAAACCGATCTGAGCGAACAAACGTTGCGGGATTCGATCGACGCAGTGATCAATCGCACAAAAAGCCGCGTGGAAAGCGCAGACGAACCGCTCAGCGCGGTGATTCAAGGTGTGGACGACGCGTGGGAAGTTTGCCTGCTCAAGTTCACCATCGACATGGTGGAGCGCTCTTCCGGCGGCAATCTCGGCGATTTCCGCACACGCGGGCTGATCTGAAAGCCGACATTCTCAGTGCCGTTACAGCTGTAGAGGCAGCCGTGCCGGGTGCGAGGCTCAGAGATTGCAGGCGACACGCCCGCCGCCAAAGATCTCAAAGATGTCGCCGGATAAAGCTGCCGGCGCTAAGAAGCGCGCGGCGGCCGTCTTCAAGACCTGCGTTCCATAGAGGCCATGCATGAATCATGTACGGCCAGATTTCCAGAGTCACCGAGACATCGGCTGCACCTGCCGTGGCCGCGAAGCGAGTGGCATCATCGAGCAACGTTTCGGCAGAACCCACCTGAATCAGCATTGGCGGAAAATTCCTGAGATCGGCGTAGAGAGGAGAAACGCGCGGATCCTTTCTGTCCATTCCAGCGGGCAGATACGCGTCGGCCAATTCGTTCAGATACTCTTTGTGAATAATTGGATCGAGGGTCTCTTTGCTCGCAAGCGTGGAACCAGACATCGTTAAGTCGGTCCAGGGCGATACGAGCCAGGCGCACGCGGGAAGCTCCTCGCCTGCATCGCGCAAACGGCAGATCAGCGTTACTGCGAGCCCCGCACCTGCGCTGTCGCCGCCGATGGCGATATGCGCAGCCAGAATTCCTTGATTCCGCAGAAATCGCCAAGCCATCAGCGCATCCTCGTAAGCTGCGGGGAACGGATGCTCCGGCGCGAGCCGATACGCGACGGCAAGCGTACGCATTCCAGCGGCGCGTCCGGCCTCAGTGACCATGCGGCGATGGCTCACGATTGAGCCGGAACAATAGCCGCCGCCATGAAAAAACAGCAGGACTCGCGATGCATTGCTGCCCGGCACGATCGACCATTCTCCCTCGACACCGCCGATGTTCACAGTCTCAAGCTTCACATCATCGGCCACGGGCCAAACAGCACCGATATCGTCGAGGCGTTTTCGCCGCTCCGGCCACCCGACGGGTCGCGGCTTGGAATTTAGCAGCGCGCGGATAGCGTCGATTTCGCTTTCAGCCATTGCGTGATCCTCAGCTCGCAGTCTTGATTTGCAACCAGCCAACGAAATTTTGCGCTTTCATGCAGCGTTGCCGTAACGTGTACCTCTGCAGCTCCGGCAGTCATCCCGGCCCCGGCATCTCAATGGCTCCGGGGAGAAATGCGGCGCAGGTGAATCTTCCGTGACTTGGGATTGGATTTCGGAACTATCGTCATGGGCCGTTGAAGCAGCGATCCTGCTCATGGCTCTCATGCGTCCGTTGCCAGACTTTGCGCTTTCTTCATCCGGCTCGTCTTGTCATTGTTCACATTCGAAGTTTGCGTGAAAAATTATATTCAGCTTAACCTGAGCCTGCTTTACTGGATTTTGATTGCCCCGTTTACCGGACAGTTTTTCAAAATCGCTCCGATTTTTCGGCAAATGGTTTTTATCGGTGTGCGTGCGGCGCCTATGGTAGCGCTAACGGCGTTCAGCGTAGGCGTGACGCTGGCCATGCAAGCTGCTCATTCTCTCGAAAGCCTCGGCGCGGAAATGTACATTCCTGACCTGGTGATGATCACGCTGCTGCGCGAGATGGGGCCGGTTCTGATCGCGGTAATCGTGATTGGCCGCAGTGGGTCTGCTGTTGCAGCCGAGTTGGGGACCATGAAGGTGTCCGAGGAAATCGAGGCACTGCAGGTAATGGCGATCAACCCGGTTCAATTTCTGGTGGTGCCGCGTTTTCTGGCCATGATGGTGATGTTGCCGGCGCTCACCATCTTTGGAAATTACATTGGCATCCTCGGCGGCTGGGCGGTCTGCACCTTCGCTCTCGACTTCAATACCGCTGGCTATGTACTGCGCGCGCTGGAGAGCGCAGATACCTGGGATTTGTATTCCGGAATGATCAAGAGCGTGGTCTTTGCCTGGATCATTATCACCATCGCATGCAACGCGGGACTGACCGTAGAAGGCGGCGCCGAGGGAGTAGGTCAGGCCACAACAGCTTCGGTCGTGCAAGCTTTGCTGGCAATGCTGGTGATGAACGCGGTATTAACGGGGATCTTCTTTTTTGCTGCATGAGCACCAACGGAGAAACCATTATTGAGGTAGAGCATCTCGTCCGAAAATTCGGCGATCGCGCGGTACTCGATGGTATCTCGTTCAACGTTCATCGAGGCGAGACGCTCGTCATTATGGGCGGCAGTGGTTGCGGCAAGAGCACCTTGCTCCGGCATATGATCGGGTCCATGAAGCCGACTTCAGGCTCGGTGAAACTTTTTGGAGAGGAAATTACAGCCATGAAGGAGCGCGAGGTTGAACGTGTTCGTCTGCGATTCGGGATGTTGTTTCAGTCCGGGGCGCTGCTCGCGTCGCTCACAGTGGGCGAGAATGTTGCGCTACCACTTTTGCAACACACTGCGAAGTCGCCAGAGGAAATCGAACAAATCGTGAAACAAAAGCTTGAGATGGTTGGCCTGACCGGGTTTGAAGATCTTACCCCAGATGAAATCAGCGGCGGAATGAAGAAGCGCGTAGGGCTCGCGCGCGCGCTTGCGCTCGATCCGGAATTACTATTCAGCGATGAGCCGACCTCCGGTCTCGATCCAATCATGACCGCTGTGGTAGATGAACTAACCTTGAAACTGACGCATGGGAGCCATATGACCGCAGTCGTGGTGTCCCATGATATGACCAGCGCCTTTCGCATCGCCACACGCATGATTATGCTCGGCCACGGCTCGATTGTCGCGGAGGGCACGCCGGATGAGATGCAGAACAGTCCAAACCCGGAAGTGCAGCAATTTATCCACGGTCGCCCGGACGGCCCGATTCCGTTGAATCTTTCACAGGAAGAGCATAAAGATCATCAACAAGTCCGACCCCGCCCGTTCCTGGGCGGCCGGTTCCGTTTTCACCACAAGCGATCATGAAGCGCAGTTTATCCGATTACCTGGTTGCCTTGTTTGTGATCGCGTGCAGCATCGTCCTGCTGGCCGCGCTCACTTTTGCGCTCTCGGGTTATCGGCTCAAAAAACCGAAACGCGTCTTGCAGATCAATTACGAAGATGTGACCGGTGTAAAAGTGAACTCCGAGGTGCGCTATGCCGGCGCGCCGGCAGGACGCGTGCTCGCTATGCGACATCTTAGCGCCAAAGAGCGCGAAGCCAGCGCAAATAGGCGGGACGCTGTGCGGGTGACCGTCAGCTTGGACGAAGGAATTCCGCCACTCCCTACCGACGTATCCGCGACGCTCAGCTCAGATACGTTACTCTCGCCAAAATTTGTGGCGCTCTCCGCGGGCACGCCCGGTGGTGAGACACTGGCGAACAACGCAGCGATCGAGGGCCATCCAGCTTACGGGCTTGAACAAATCACGGCAGCAGCCGGCCCATTGTTCGAGAATGCGAACAAACTGCTCAGCGATCTCAGCGTCACGGTCACAGGTTTAAAGAAAGATCTCGATCAATTCACGCCAAAACTCGGGCCATTGGCCGACTCATTAAAAACAGATGTGGACAATTTACAGAACGTGATCACAAATCTTGATGGCGTAGCCAAAGGCGCCGACACCTTCTTGAGCACAGGGAATACTTTTATTAAATCCACGGACAAGCAGCTTCAGGAACAATTAAAACAACTGCACGTGACGCTCTTGAACCTGAAAGTCGTCACCACATACGCGAAGGCGCTCGTGGAAACGCTCGCTGAAAAACCAAACCGCGTGATCTTCAGCGGCAAACCAGCCAAGCTCACACCCGAGTCGGAAATCCTGAAAAGCTCCAAGCCAGTGCCGGCCAGAAAACCTTGAGTCCAAGGCACTGGAGCGGCTGCAGCTGCTCAGTGATCCCTTGTCTTTACGTGGATGACGTTAGAGTTCGGGCTCGTACCATTGCCGTTATATGCTCGTAACCTGTAATAATAGTTCGTGTTCGGGGTGAGCCCGGTAACGTTTCGACTTGTCGTGTTCCCAACATCCAAGTCCTGGTATCCAGGCACATAATTGACAAAAGAAGAGTCCCTAGCCACATCCAACCGGTAACCAGTCGCACCGCTTACACTGTGCCACCTCGCGTTGAAGCTGGTGGCAGTCAACTGATTTGCGCTCACTGCCCTCGGAGCCCTCGGTGTTGGCCCCACAGTTGGTGTCGCAGTGGCTGTCGCTGTAGCAGTTGGCGTCGCAGTGGCCGTAGCGGTCGCTGTTGCGGTTGGGGTTGCTGTCGCGCTAGCCGTAGCTGTCGCAGTCGGCGTCGGACTCACTTGCGGTGTTGGTGTCGGGGTGAAGGTTGCCGTGGCCGTAGCTGTGGCAGTGGCTGTCGGAGTAAATGTTGCTGTTGCTACTGCTGTGGCTGTGGGAGTAGGTGTAGGCGCACCGGGCACCCTAAAGGCATAGACCTTGTTGTCGGCGCCGAAATAGATTCGGCCGCGAGCAACCATGCCGGTGTTCCACTGGCGCGTGCCGGTCATCAATTCGTTAGCACCGCCGCCTGCGTAAATCACAACGCCGGTATCGCCGTCGTAGCCGTGCAATCGCTGGTCACCTGCGACGCCGGCCACCCAGACAATGACGTTATTGGTGCCATCAGTCGTTGTGACCCATGGCGAGCCTCGGCCGCTTTGACTTACGGTCCAAGCGCTCACGATCGTGGGTGGACTCGTCGCGGTAACCTTCCGGGCGGCGATCGAGCCCGCGTCGTTATGAAAACCAAAATATGTTCCCTGG
>QHPG01000191.1 GCA_003219005.1 Verrucomicrobiota bacterium | reverse complement strand
CAAGCGCGAATCTCGCAAAAATGAGCCGGAGTCGGCGGCTCATCTCGACCGGTGTACTAGCCAGAACCAGTGGTGACACTCAAAAGTACAGTCGACGGGCCGCCCGTTGCGAAAACCAGGAATGTATTTTGCTCCTTGTAGCTGAATCAATGTAGCATGGCCAAAATTGAAGCCGCCCGGTTCTTCAGATAGCACCCTGACGCTTTTCTGATTTCCGTTGGCGTCGACTGCGATCGCTAACTTAACGACGCCATTCTCGTGGTAAATTCTGCCTTTTCCGAGTTCGTCTTGGGACGGTGTCTTAGTAGTTCCTGCTATCAGCTGTGGGGCAACAAAATCATTTCCTTTCGCGATATCGTTCGGGTTCTGATTCGCATAGATATGTAGGTGGGGCTTTCCATCCGCCGCGAAAAATAGAACGGTACCGTGGAAGAGCACTTCCGTAGGCTTGCCATTGTAAATCGCTGGAATGAAGCGGCAGCGGTTTAGGGCGGACGTCACCTCTCTTTCCAACGCGTCTGACGCAGGCGTAGCGCGATACGTAACACCGTTTACTGGCCCGCCTGCGTTGGTGACAAAGCACTCAAACGATAGTAAGCCATTTCCTTGTCCTTTCTCCACGAGCCTTTTTGTGTCGATCATATTGATCAGCGCCTTGGGGCCGTTGCCAATTAAAGCAGGTCGAAATTGCGGTTGCGCGGCATGCAACCCGGCAAGATCGGCAATCGACAACAATGCGATCAGCAAAAATGCGAAGGGGCGCACGAGCAAATATGCAAAATGGAGCGCACCAGTTTTTCAAGCACGAACTGTTCTGTCATTCCGAGCGAAGTCGAGGAATCCCGTGATGAAACCCATCGCTAACGCTACGGGATCCTTCGACTCCGCTCAGGATGACCGGCTAGTTAGGCTGCCGCCCCGCATGCGCGCGCATCCACACTTTTGTGCACAATTTTGTGACGCCGGAAGTAATCGATGAGCGCGTCGCGCGTTTGCACGGGATGCATCACAAATTTCGCGGATGGCGTTTCGAGCAGCGCACGCAGTTTCATGAAGTGATGGCCGGCGCTGCGTGAGTCGAAGCTGTTAAACGCGATAAGGTATTTTTTGCTGTGATCGAGTGGGCGTCCGTCTTGCAATGCCATCGATGTGATTTTGCAATCCGCGCCGCGACATTCCAGTTTCAGTTCGAAGCCAAGCAAATTTCTTCGTTCGTGGCTGGCATAGACTTCTTCCATCACAGCTTTGAGTTCATTGGCCGAGAGCTCCGCGGTCACAATGTAGTTTTCGTAGGGAATCACATTCCAAATGTCGTGTACGGTTTTAGGGCCGGCGAGCAGGTTGGCGGTTTCATCGAACATCCCGTGCATTACGCCATCAATCGCAACGTTTCGCTCCAGCAACGCTTCTATGATTGCTGCGCCGATCAGCCTCTCGATGTCGCTCGGTTGGCCAGGACGGCCTCGAGCGCGCAACGTCTGCGCTAATTCGCCGATCGGCTGTGCCAGAGTGGCATCGGATTCTGCGAGCTGCGATTTTGCTCGGGAAATCACCACGTCATCGAGATGGAGACGATTGTCCATCAGTTCGCAGATTGCTTGACGACCGAGCAACTTTTTCGAATTCCGATCAAACACGAGATCGACGCGGCCCACGTGAATCCCGAAGTGATCGGCCTGCGTGAAAAGCACGCCGTTCGTGAGGCGACTCGGAATCGCCTGATGAGTGTGACCGGCGATGAACACCGCGACATCCGGAAATTCCGAAGTTAATGCAGTGACACTGTTCGCAAAATCATCCCCACCGGTGCGCGGCTTCAGTCCCATGTGACCTGTCAGCACAATCGCGTCTGCGCCGTCACTCTTCGCTCTTGCTATCGCGCGACGAACCGGCTCGACCGGCTGCTGAAAATCGATGCCCCTGGTAAATTCGCGTGGAAGCCAAAACGACATCCCGGGCGTCGTGATCCCAACAATCGCAAGTTTGATTCCCGCGATTTCCTTCAAGATGAATGGCTGGATTTTTGCGAGCGGATGTTTCGTATCCGAAAATTCGCCCGCGGACTTTCCCTCCAATATCGTGTTCGCAGCCAGCACCGGCATTGTCGATCTTTGCAACGCTTGGTGAAATGCCTCAATTCCCCAATCGAATTCGTGATTGCCAACGACCCACGCATCGTAATCGAGATGATTAAACAGATCGATCATCAATTCCCCTTTGGTCCGCAAACTGACTTCGGTGCCTTGATACACGTCGCCGACGTCGATCAAAATCGAGTTCCGATTTTGCCGCCGCCAGCGTCGAATCTGCGTAACGCAACGCGCAAGCCCGCCACGATCGGATTTTCCGTCGTAATCGGAGGTCGGCAAAATATGGCCGTGGATGTCCGTTGTATGCAGGATCGAGATGCAAACCGTGTCGGAGTTAAGCGTGGCTGCAGCGCTCGCCAGAGTTGGAACCGCGCTTAGAAGTCCCGCCTGACCGGCGAGTTTCAAAAACTCCCGCCTGGTCCAGGATCTCTCCACGTCAAACATCGCCTATCTCAATGCTTAGGCATATTAGCGCCGCACCGGCTGTTATCTCAACGAAAATGCTGAGACTCAATGTCTTGACCCTAAGAGTGTTTCAGTGACACTTCGGCATGCTTAACGAAAATTCCATCGCCGATTTCAAAGCGAACCTGCGCGGCCGACTGATCCAGCCGGGGGACAAGGATTACGACGAATCGCGCAATGTGTACAACGGGATGATCCACAAGAAGCCGCGTCTAATCGCGGGTTGCGCAGATGTAGCGGACGTAATCCGCTCGGTGAATTTCGCGCGCGAAAACGATCTGCTTCTTGCCATCCGAAGCGGCGGTCATAACGCGGGAGGCCTGGGAATTTGTGATGACGGTTTGGTCATCGATCTGAGCCCGATAAAATATACACGCGTTGATCCGGCAGCGCGCACTGTCACCGTCGGCGGCGGATGCACCTGGAGCGATGTCGATCACGCCACGCACGTCTTCGGCATGGCAACGCCCAGCGGAGTTATCTCCACCACCGGCGTGGGAGGATTGACGTTAGGCGGCGGCGTCGGACATCTCACACGCAAATGCGGACTAAGCATTGATAATCTGCTCTCGGCCGACGTGGTGTTGGCCAACGGCAAATTTGTAAAAGTGAATGCGGATGAGAATTCCGATCTGTTTTGGGCGCTTCGCGGTGGTGGCGGCAATTTCGGGGTCGTAACAGCTTTTACGTTCAAGCTGCATTCGATCGATACACTCTATGCCGGTCCGATGCTTTACGAATTAAGCGAAACGGCTGACGTGATGAAATGGTATCGCGAGCTTATTCCAGGAGCGCCCGACGATCTGAACGGCTTCTTTGCTTTTCTTACTGTGCCGCCTGCGCCGCCTTTCCCCGAACATCTGCACATGAAGAAAATGTGCGGCGTGGTGTGGGCATACGCTGGGCCGCAGGAGAAAGCCGAAGAAACATTCAAGCCGATCCGCGATTTCAAAAAACCTGCTCTGGATTTTGTGGGCCCGCTTCCGCAGCCAGCGCTACAAAGCATGTTCGACCCGATTTATCCGCCGGGTCTGCAATGGTACTGGCGCGCCGATTTCGTGAACGAGATAAGCGACGACGCGATTGCCCAGCACATCCGCTTCGGTGAAGCGCTTCCGACGATGCATTCCACCATGCACATGTATCCAATCAACGGAGCCGCAGCACGCGTCGGCAAGAATGAAACTGCCTGGAATTATCGCGACTCCAACTGGGCGATGGTGATGGTGGGCGTCGATCCTGACCCGGCGAACAAGGACAAAATCGTTTCGTGGACGAAGAGTTACTACGATGCGCTACATCCCTACTCCGCCGGCGGGGCATACGTAAATTTTTTGATGGGCGACGAAGGCGACGAGCGCGTGAAAAAAACCTACGGCGACAATTATCAGCGGCTCGTCAAAATCAAAACCAAATACGACCCCGATAATTTCTTTCGGGTGAACCAAAACATTAAACCGGGCAAGGTGTAGGGGCTCTTGTGCCAATGTGGGAGGGACCTTAGGGTCCCGACAGTCGCGGCACCGAGTCCGCTCCTACATTAGGCCATGACAGCTGACGAGCTAAGGACATTGCAGGCGCCGCTGAAAGCGCAATATCGGGAGCGTCCTGAGACCGCACTGTTCACTCTGAGCGCAGAAGGGCGAGTCAGCGAAAACATCACGTGCAAAATAGAAACTGGAAAAGCGCGGGTCCAAGCAGGACTTCATCCTGCAACAGGCGGTGATGGCGCCAGCGCGTGCTCGGCGGACATGTTGCTGGAAGCGCTAGTGGGATGTGCGGGTGTCACACTGCGTGCAGTCGCTACGGCTCTCGGCATTCCATTACGCGGCGCAACGATTCGCGCAGAGGGCGATCTTGATTTTCGTGGTACCCTCGGCGTGTCAAAGGATGTCCCCGTCGGCTTTAAGCAGATTCGATTGCATTTCGATGTGGATACTGATGCCAGCGAAGAGCAGCTCGCTACGTTGCTTCGTCTGACTGAGCGATACTGTGTTGTTTACCAGACGCTGAGTCATCCAACCAAGATCAGCGTTTTGCATCGCGTAATATCTCGCTAAAATCTGCTTATATGCCGTTATACATGGACATTCACGAGATTGACGGAGGCGTCCCTGCCGAGGATGTCGCCAAGGCTCACGCCGAAGATGTCAAAGTCCAGGACAAGTACGGCGTTCATTATCATAAATATTGGGTGAACGAAAAGGCTGGGAAGATTTTCTGTCTTTGCCACGCGCCAAACGCGGAAGCCGCTACCCAAGTCCATCGCGAAGCTCACGGGATGGTCGCGGACAAGATTATTGAGATACAGCCTGAGCTAGAAGAAGGCTTTTTAGGCGGGATCGAAGTGAATGAGGCGGGGGCGGCCGTAGTTCCTGGCGCAACTAATGAACGCGATTCCGGAATTCGAACCATTCTGTTCACGGACATCGTCGAGTCAACGACGTTTACTCAAACACTCGGGGACGAGGCGGCCATGGTGTTGCTCGGCGTGCACGACACGATTGTGCGGGACGCGTTGTCCGCTCTTGGCGGGCGCGAGGTGAAGCACACTGGCGACGGCATCATGGCTTCATTCGTGTCAGCGGCGGGCGCGGTTCGCTGCGCAATTCAGATTCAACGCGAGTTGGACAAGCATGCGAAAGCGAACCCCGAGCGTCCTCTCAAGGTTCGAGTCGGTGCAGCAGCAGGGGAACCCGTCGAGCAACATAACGATTTGTTTGGATCGACAGTTCAACTCGCCTGCAGGTTGTGCGAGCATGCCGCACCGGAACAAATCGTCGTGACAAACGCGATTGCCGAACTCTGCATTGGCAAGGGGCTCCGTTTCGAAGAGCTAGGCGAAGTTGTCTTGAAAGGTTTCGGTCGCCCAGTTCGCGCGCACGCCGTGGAATGGGCGGCCTGAGTGGCGCAGCTCGCAAGCTCAATATCCGCCTGGCCATGCAGCTTGAAGGGATCGATCACGTAGCAATGAGTGTACGTGACATCGAGCAATCGACCAACTGGTACATTGAAGTCCTCGGATTCGAGCGGCTACATGAAGGGATGTGGAACGGCGTGCCTACTTTCATCGGCAAAGGAAATACCGCTATCGCGTTATTCCCCGTGAAGTCGCACGCCGAACCGACAGGCCCCTCTCACGAAGGCATCCAAATGCTTCACCTCGCGTTTCGCGCCGACCGGGAAAATTTCCTCGTCGCGCAACGCGAATTGGAAAAGCGCGGAATCAAATTCGAATTCCAGGATCACGAGATTGCGCACTCCATCTATTTCAGCGATCCCGATGGCCATCAGCTCGAGATCACGACTTACGAATTGCTTCAGCCGTCCTGAGTTGTCATGTCAAGCGGAGTCGAGACATCTCTGGATAGTTCTGGAGCGGCAAGAGATTCCTCCAGCCTTCGCATAAAGCTACGGCTTGGCAGGCGACTTCGCTCGGAATAACAGCCTGAGACGACGCTGCGCTAAATTTACGCGACTCGTCCGCAGCAGTTTTTGTATTTTTTTCCGCTGCCGCAGGGACACGGTTCGTTGCGACCGACCTTTGGGATTGAACGTCGAATTGGCAGATCGATCGAAACCTCGCCCGCGCCATCGCCATCGCCAGCGGCCGACGCCATCGCGCCGACTGGTTGAGGCTGACGCGCGCGCGACGCAGCGCCTGCGGTTAGCGGGATCGGTGCGTGTTCGCGCAGCAAGAATTGCGGCAACGTGGCGAGGAAATTCTCGAATGCCTGCAAGTTGGAGGTGCTGCGGAAGAGATTATTCAGCACCTCGTTCTTAATGTTCGCCATTAATTCAACGAACATGTCGTAGGCTTCAGTCTTGTACTCGATGAGCGGATCTTTTTGCGCGTAGCCGCGCAAGTAAACGCCCTCGCGTAACGCGTCCATTGCGTAGAGATGTTCCTGCCAGAGCC
>QHPG01000190.1 GCA_003219005.1 Verrucomicrobiota bacterium | reverse complement strand
CGTTTTCGTGGCAGGATATTCGTTGATGAAAAAAGACTGGCCATCGCCAGTCTTTCCCTTGTCGATCTTTTCCTTCGGTTTTCCATGCGTTTTTTCCATGTCCTTGATAGCCGCAGCGACAAATTTCTCGGCGTCCTCATACTGAGTGCTGGCGATTTTCGCGTAAATCACCGTGCGCGCATCGGCCCAAGATTCACCTTTTGGATAGAGAACGCACGGCAACCCTTGATTCACGCCTGATTCGTTGTCCAAGACCCAGCCTTCGGGCGCGCTAATGTTAAACGCCGCTTTAGGCCCGTAAACAATTCCGCCGTGGTACTTCTCTTGTGCCAGAGCGCCGACGCAAAGAAACAATAGCGCAGAGCAGATAACTCCTGCTGATTTCGTCATCTTGAGTCGAGGTTTTGCACGGTTGCGGCACAGCACACAAGGAAACAATTCTGGGCGAAATGATGTCGGCCAGCTAAAAAGAACGCCGTGGATCTGATCGCGACTCTCAAGAAACATTTCGGCTACGAGCAGTTTCGACCGCTACAAGAGGAGATCATCCGCGATGCGTTGGCGGGGCGCGATGTGTTTGTATTGATGCCGACAGGCGGCGGGACATCGCTTTGCTTCCAGTTACCGGCGCTGACACGCGAGGGGCTGACGATCGTCGTTTCGCCGCTCATCGCGCTCATGAAAGATCAGGTCGATGCGCTGCAAGCCAGCGGAATTCCTGCGACATATTTGAACTCAACGCTGGGTCGCGATGAGGCAAAGGCGCGCTGGCGCGGTCTGCACCGCGGCGAATACCGGATGCTTTATGTTGCGCCGGAGCGGTTGATGCTGGAGACGTTTTTGGAACGCGCGCTGAACTGGAACATCGTCCAGATCGCAATCGATGAAGCGCATTGCATCAGCGAGTGGGGTCACGATTTCCGGCCGGAATATCGTGAGCTGAAAAAATTGCGAGAGCACTTCCCCGACGTGCCGGTGATGGCGCTCACGGCGACGGCGACTGAACGGGTGGGGGCGGACATCGTTAAGGAACTGAAACTGCGCGACCCACGATGTTACATGGCCAGCTTTAACCGGCCGAACCTCAGTTATCGAGTCGTTCCGAAATCGTCACCCTACGAACAACTTCTGGCGTTCATCCGTAGCCGGCCTAACGACAGCGGGATCATTTACTGTGCCAGCCGCAAGAGCACCGATTCGCTGGCGCGCAATCTCAACGACGATGGCATTAGCGCGAAACCTTATCACGCAGGGCTAACGACGGGCGAGCGCACAAAACATCAGGAATCATTTTTGCGCGATGACGTCCGCGTCATCACCGCGACCATCGCGTTTGGAATGGGCATCAACAAGCCGAACGTGCGTTTCGTTGTGCATTATGATCTGCCGAAGAATCTGGAGAGCTATTATCAAGAGACAGGCCGGGCCGGGCGCGACGGTTTGCCAAGTGAATGCGTGCTGCTTTTCAGCGCCAGCGACGTTGCCAAGCAACTCCACTTCATCGATGAAAAGAGCGAAAAGGAAGCGCGGATTGCCCGGGCGCAACTGCAGCAGATGGTCCATTATGCCGAGACACGCGAATGCCGGCGAGCCACACTGTTGGAATATTTCGGCGAGACATTTTCGCAACCATCCTGCGACGGTTGCGACAATTGCTTGCAGCCGCGCGAAACTTTCGACGGAACAGTGCACGCGCAGAAATTTCTTTCCTGCGTCTATCGCATCCACGCCAGGCACAGGTTCGGCTTCGGCTTGAATCACGTTGTCGATATTCTCCGCGGGGCGGACACGGAAACGATCCGGCAACGCCGGCATAATGAACTTTCCACTTATGGCATTGGCCGCGATTTGAAACGCAACGCTTGGCAGGCGATCGGACGCGAGCTTTTGCGCCTGGGACTCGTCGAGTGCGCTCCGGGCAAATTTGCGACATTGGCCCTGACGCCCGCGGGTCGCGAAGCGTTGCGAAACCGCACACCGATCACGCTAACCAAGCAGATCGACATCGCCACCCAGAGAGAGAAGCCGCGAGCAGGCGCGATCGAATGTGACGAACTGCTCTTCGAACAACTGCGCGCTTTGCGCCGCAAACTTGCAGATGAACGCGATGTGCCCGCCTACGTCATTTTCTCGGACGTCTCGCTCCGTGAAATGGCGCGAAATTATCCGACGACCGCGAGCGAGTTTCGCCGCATTCCCGGCGTAGGCGAACAGAAGCTAAAGGATTTCGCCCAGCCGTTTCTCAGCGAGATTAAAAATTATCTCGAGACGAATCCGCGCCGAACATTTTCCGACGACTCTGGGTCGCTGTTCCGACGGCGCCGGTCCCGTTTGAACGACAGTGAGGCCGAAACGCTGCGGCGGTTTCAAAAAGGCGAATCAGTCGATGAAATCGCACGCGCCCGAGGCTTTGTGCCCAGCACCATTTACGGGCATCTTGCCGCGGCTATCGAGCTCGGCAAACTCACAGAGCGCGACGGGTTCTTCACTGCAACACAGGAGAAAGAAATTGCGGCGGCGTTTTCTCAGGTCAGCGATGGAAAGCTTGTCGATGTCAGCGCGCTCCTTGGCAACAGATACGATATTGGGCTGCTGAGAATCTTTCGCGCATTTGCCGCGCGCGACGCTGTAGCCGGGGGCGGCGACTCCGGTGGGTCTGTGCCGTCGTTTGGTTCATAGCCGGGGTCAACGCCCCCGGCTACAGAAGGCGATTCTTTTCTCTCGACAATTCACGGAGATTTTGGCGAGAACCTGAAAGGGGCACATGCAATTTCTCCTTAATCTACCGTCGCCAGTTTCGTTTTTTATCGTCTCGGCGATTACCACCTCCTTCGCGCTCTTTGGGGTTCATTTGGTGCGGAAGAAGTATTCCGCGGACGTCCTAAAGGAGAACCACGAAGTAGCTGCAATCATCTTCAATGCCTTCGGACTCTTCTACGGCGTGATGGTGGCGTTTGTCGTGTTTGTGACCTGGAGCGGTTACGACGAAGCAACGAAAAATCTGCAACTGGAGGCTAGCGAGGCCCTGGATATTTTCCACAGCGCCGCAGCATTCCCTGATCCTGCCAATAAGATAATAAGGCAGGGAGCAAAAGATTACATCGCTGCGGTCTACAACGACGAGGTGCAGCGCATGTCGCAAGGAGAGACAAGCCTTTATACCGGCGGCGCTCATACCAATCTCAGAACATTGTTCAGTCAGGTGGATGCGACATCGATCCCCAACCGGGAGCTCTACGCTGAATCCCTGCGATGTTTAAATAATCTGGCTCAGTACCGTCGAATGCGAATATTTGCCGGAAACGATACAGTGCCTCCAGTTATCTGGTTGGTGATACTGGTTGGCGGCACCTTCGCGGTGTCCTACAGCTTTTTCTTTGGAATGAAAAACATCAGAGCGCAATACCTGATTACCACTACGTTCACAGTAACGCTCACGTCGATTTTGTTTTTGATCTACGTGCTTGACCATCCCTTTACCGGGACAAGCAAGGTCAGCTTGGAACCTTTGAAACAAGTGATGGCGGAAATGCAACAACGGTGAGCATTCCTTGTTCGCCTCTCGAAGCTGCGGCAAAATTCTTAACGCCGCTTCTTTTTCGTCGGTTTTCCTTTGCGCTTGGTCTTTGCCATTCTGCGCAGTTCGGCTTTGCTCATCGATTTGTACATCCCTCGCGAAGCACCTTTGAGCGATGATTTGGAGCGTTTTCCGCGCTTCGCCGAAAGCGCCGCACCGGCGGCCATCTGTTGTTTTTTGGATTTTGCAGGCATACACAAAGAATTCGCATCCCAAAGGGGAAATGGATTTGATCGCCGCGCCGTAGATCGCCACGGCGACCGAAGGCGGGCCTGCCCGCCATAGCCTCGCGCGAAGGCGGGTTCAGGCCGAAGCAAGCGTACGCCAGAAAAAATAAGCCGGCACTCCAGTCAACACGATCAGGATCCCAATTCCAGATGTTGCCGGCGCGAGACAGGCAAGATCGACCATCAACAATCCGGCAAGCACAATCGAGATAATCGGGACGATCGGATAACCCCAGGTGCGGTACGGGCGCTCTGCGTCCGGTCTTTTACGTCGCAAAATCATCAACGCAGCGATCATTAGAACATAAAAGAGCAAATCCGCCGAGACGATGTATTCGAGCAGTTGATTGTAAACGTTTCCGTAAGCGACCTCGTGCGTCGCCGCATTGATTGTCACTGTGCGCGGCAACGTAAGAAATGCGGTCCAGATTGCCTGCGCCACCAAAGCCGCCGCTGGTACATGAAAACGATTCGTAGTCGCGACTTTTTGGAAAAACAATCGATCGCGCGCCATCGCATAGTAAACGCGCGCGCCGGAAAGAATCAGTCCGTTATTGCAACCAAAGGTGGAAATCATGATCGCCGCAGCCATGCACATCGCGCCCGGATGACCGAAGAGGGCGTTCATCATCGCTACGGCTACGCGATTTTGCGGTGCGCGCTGGATTTCCGGAAACGGCAGCACGGCGAGGTAAGCAACGTTGGCCAGCAAGTAAAGTACGACCACAATCGCGCAGCCGCCCACAAGCGCGCGCACAAGGTTCTTACCCGGGTCGCGGACTTCGCTGCCGACAAATGTGACATTCGTCCAAGCGGTCTGCGCGAACAACGGACCGACCATCGATTTTCCGAAAAGCAGCGCGAGAGCAAGTCCACCGAAGAATGTAAAACCGGGCTGCGCAATCTGCGGGCTCCAACCGTTCGCCCACGAATTCCACCACGCCGCACTCCGCGCCGCACTGGCTGCGTGCCAGCCTAACGACAAACCGATCACCACCACCGCGGCGAGGGCTGCCGTTTTTGCAAAGGTGAATGTGTTCTGGACAATCTTCCCGACTTCAAGTCCGCGCGTATTCGTCCATGTCAGCAACGCGATTAATCCAATCGCCACCAGTTGCTCCGTCGATAAGCTGATCGCGTAGCCACCTAACGGGATCGGCGAGACCAGGTAATTATCCGGCGAAACTGCTGTGACAAAAACGCCGAGAAACTTTGCGAACGCAATCGCTACCGCAGCGATGGTCCCCGTCTGAATCACTAGAAACAACGTCCAGCCGTACAAGAATCCAATCGGTCTCCCATATCCTTCACGTAAAAAAACATAAACACCACCCGCGCGTGGCATCATGGTCGCAAGCTCCGAGCAGCACAACGCGCCGGTAATGGTTAACAAACCGGCTACTGCCCACGCAAGAAGGAGCCAGCCTGGTGCGCCACTCAATCGTGATGATTCCGCTGAAGTGATAAAGATGCCCGAGCCGATCATCGAGCCGATCACGATCATCGTCGCGTCGATCGGGCCGAGCGCGCGCACGAGGCTGGATTGCTGCCGACTATCGATCTTATTGCTCACAGGTCGCGGCGGGCCTTCTCAGCTTGTCATGTTGAGCGAAGCGAAACATCTCTGGTTATCTTTGCTCAGGTCATCCCCAAAATGATCTGAGGTTCTTCGCTTCGCTCAGAATGACAACATTGCTCCTTGGGCATTCTTACCGCGTACTTTTCGGCACGCAGATTCTGACACCTTCATGTTCGAGTTGTGTTCGCAATTCACGCGCGAACTCAACCGCGCCGGGCGTATCGCCATGAACGCAAATCGTCTCGCCGCGCACATCGACATCGCGACCTTCGACGGAGCGCACTTTGCCTTCGCGCAACATCCGCAGTACGCGCTGGGCGGCTTTTTTCGGATCATGAAGCAACGCATCCGGGCGCGTGCGCGGGACCAGCCATCCGTCGTTTAGGTAATTGCGATCGGCGAAAACTTCGCGCGCGATTTGCAACTCATGTGCCTCGCCTGCGCGAGCAAGTTCACCGCTGTCCGGCGCGAACAAGATCAACTGCGCATCGACCGACGCGATTGCGCGCGCAATCACGTCGGCCAACTCCGCATCGCGCACGGCCATGTTGTAAAGCGCTCCATGCGGTTTGACGTGGTTCGGTCGCACATCAAGTGCGGAGGCGATCGCTTGAAAAATTCCGAGCTGATAAGCCACGGCGTCGAATACTTCTTCGTTGCCTATCTTCTGTTCCTTGCGTCCAAAATTTTCGCGGTCGAAAAAACTGGGGTGCGCTCCCACAGCGACTCCATGCTCCTTCGCCGTAGAAACCGCCGCGTGCATCGTATCGGAATCGCCAGCGTGAAAACCTGTTGCGATATTCGCCGAGCTGATCAGCTCGAACAATTCATCATCGTGACCGGAGCCTTCGCCGAGATCGGCGTTAAGATCGACAATTAATTTCATGGCGTTTCCTGTAGTCACGGGCCTGTGGCCCGTCCTCGCTGCGGACTAGGCGATGCGCTTCGGGCAATGAAATTTCCCGAAACCGGACCTTGTCTCCAGGGCGAAGTTGTGCCGCGATACCAAGATCGACCGTGACCACGTGCGCGATTTTCGGATAACCGCCGATCGTTTGGCAATCTCCCAAAAGCAAAATCGGCTGGCCGCCTGGCGGAACCTGGATCGTGCCGGGCGCGACCGCTTCAGAGACAAGATCGACATCGTCAGTGCGCTGCAATTCAGGACCAGCTAACCGCACACCCATGCGGTCTGAATCGGATGATACGGCGAAGGATTCGCTCGTGAAGCGTTGAAGCGTTGAAGCGCCTGCCGCGCCGTATCCGCCCGAAGGCGGGTTGAAGCGTTCCCAATCGATTCCGCGTACGAAGCGCAAAATCGGATCACGTTTTGCTGGACTTACCCAGTCGTGCGGCGCAGTCCACGAAGAAATACGTGTAGCCGGGGTCGCTGACCCCGGTCGCGGGCGCAGCGGGATAACATCTCCATCACGCAATGTGCGTCCCTCAAATCCGCCAAACTTGCCGCGCAAATCTGTGGAGCGACTGCCGAGCACCAGTGTCACATCGATCCCCTCCGAAATAGCCAGCCAGCATCGGCAACCAATTTGAGGCCGGCCGAATTTCAATTCTTCACCGGCACGCAGGAAAGCCGTGTGACCGGCCGGAAGTACCGTCGATCCAACGTGCACATCAAATTCACCACCGCACCAGGCGACGATTCGCTCGTCATCAAAGCGCAATTGCAAACCGCCAAGTGTAATTTCGAGTCCAGCAACCTCTTGTTCATTGCCGACAAGCAGATTCGCCACGCGCAATGCAAATGGATCAAGCGCACCGCTTGTCGAAACGCCAAACTCGCGGAAGCGGGTGCGGCCAAAATCCTGGACCGAAGTAAGAAAACCAGCTCGAACCGCGGTTGCGGTCATAAGTTAACACTCCCGCTCTGTCTCTGCGCAGTCATCCTGAACGAAGTGAAGGACCTCCCAATAAGCTGGTTGATCACGCTAACTCTCCTGCGTATCTGAGGCTTCGAGTGCGAGCTCCCTCGCTCCGCTCGGGATGACCGGCTCTCATTGCTTCATCGATTCCTCGGCCGCCGTAGCCTCGGCGAAGGCGGCAAACTCTTCCCGAGTGATCGCTCGGAACCGCACGCGATCGCCTGCGCGCAAGAGCGCAGGCGGATTTTTTGTTGGATCAAAAAGTCTCAACGGCGTCCGGCCGATCAGGTTCCAGCCACCGGGCGAACGCAACGGATAAATTCCTGTTTGCGCGCCGCCAATCCCGACCGAGCCCGGAGGAATTTCCTTTCGCGGTGTGTCCCGGCGCGGTGTCGCTAATTTCTTCGCAAGGCCTGCCAGAAACGGGAAACCGGGGACGAACCCAATGCAGGCCACTCGGTATTCGGCTGCGCTGTGGAGATCGACAACTTGGCTTGTCGAAATCTGCGCGTGACGCCCGACATCATCGAGATCGGGAGCGAATTCGGAATCGTAACAAACTGGAATCTCAACCAGGCGCACATCGCTTCTTGCGGCTCTGACGTGCCTGCGACCCCTGGCGCCATTTACAACTCTCCGAATTTGCGTCGCCAGCCAATCAAACATCTCGTCCGGTCTTCCGCTCGCTTTGGCGACTGTAATCGGATCAAAAAAAACTGCGACGCTGGTGTAAGCCGGCGCGAGTTCAACGACGCCGGGAATGGCGGCATTACGAAGCTGTTCAAGCGTGCGCAGGACTTCGTCCAGGGTTTCCTCAGGCGCGTCCTCGAATCGCTCACGCACGCGCACGATGAGCGCGGAATCTCCGAGCGGAATGGTTTCAGTCA
>QHPG01000089.1 GCA_003219005.1 Verrucomicrobiota bacterium | reverse complement strand
TGCATGGAGATGACTGTGATTCCGTGGTCATTCAATTCCTTCATTTGCGCTTCAAACGCCGCAGGCGTGATCTCGGTGCCCGGATAGCGGACCTTGTCCACCAAAAGATGATAACAAAAAATAATGGCCTGGGCCGTTTGATCGACCACCGGTTTGGTAATCTTGGGTGATGCCGCTGCTACCGGGGTAACGGTTGTAGCAGCTGGCGACCCCGAAGCGCCCGACGACTGGGGGTTCTGGGATACAGTTTCGTGCTTCTTGCACATCGAAAAATTGAGCGCCAGAAGCACTGGAACAATCGCAAATCGGATCATCATAAAAGTGGTAAGGCTTTAAGCGCAGCCGCGCAAAAGACAAGCGATTTTATATGCAATTGGGAGAAACAATGAACGCTCGGCGCAAGGTCTCGGTCTCACTTCAACTTGGCGGAGAAACTTTTTGGTGGGCCACGTGTTTTTTGCTATTAGATCATAATGCCGGGTTTCGTAAATCGGATCGTTACAATTGGGTTTGTCGCTTTGCTACCTGCCTGCGCGAGTATGCGGCATCCTGCAGTTAAAAACACGAGCAAGACCTTTTCTATGGTGGTCGTGGACGCCGGACACGGCGGCAAAGATAGCGGCGCGTATCGGCGCTACGGTCCACCGGAGAAGATGGTTACTCTCGATGTTGCCCAGCGTCTCAATAGCAAGCTGCGCGAATCGCAATTAAAGACAGTGATGACGCGTTCCTCGGATGTTTTCATTCCGCTTGATGAACGGGTGACCATTGAGAATTCGCAGAAGAACGCAGTCTTCGTCAGCATACACTTCAACGATTCGCGCCGGCGCGGCATTCGCGGATTCGAAACATATTATCATTCCGGCGCGTCATTCGATCTGGCGAACCGGATTCAAGAAAAACTGATGACCATCCCGCATTCTGCAAATCGCGGAATTCACACTGCAAATTTTCGCGTGCTGCGCAATGCAGCGGTTCGGGTCCGGTGTTTATCGCGCGTCGACTCAAGTGGCTGCACAATCGCAGCCAGCAGCGGAATCTCCTCCTAGTGGCGCTGATGCGCCGGCCGCGGCACATCGCTAAAATTCCTTCCCGCGCTCTTCAGGTCCAATCGCGGCGAGCAACATTAAGATCAAAAAAATCACGAACGCGAAAAGGGCGAGCGCTTTTGCGTAATCCGGGTGCCCACTCGCATCACGAAAATGATTGGCCAATTGGGCTTCCACAACGGCTGTGTTGGCCGCGAATAAGTTTCCAAGTTGATAGGCAAACCCAGGGAAAGTTCCACGCACCGCGCTCGGTGAAAGCTCATTGAGATGCACGGGCACAATGCCCCAGGCGCCTTGCACCATGAATTGCATGGCGAACCCGCCAATCACCAGAAGAGCAAAGCCCGGTGAGAACATCCACAAAGGAATCAGCACGATTCCGAACGCAGCAGTCAAAATTATCGAGCGACGCCGCCCCCAATTCTGCGAGAGATGGCCGACCACCGTTCCACCGCAGATGGCGCCGAAAGCATAAATGATCCCGGTCGCCGCCTTTTGTGTAACCCCATAGTGGCGTTGTTCGCCGAGAAACGTTTGATACATGTCCTGGGTGCCGTGCGACATCGCGTTGAACGCTGTCATTAGTAAAACGACGTAAAGAAAAAGCGCCCAGTGGCGTTTTATAACAATCAGCACGTCGCTCCAAAAATTGGTCCTGGCCTCGCGACGCAACCAGACCGGCGATTCCGGCACGCGCGCCCGGATGTACAGCACGAGAAATGCCGGGAGCGCGCCCGCGACGAAGAGGCCGCGCCAGCCAAAGAACGGAAACACGACCCAATACACAACGGCCGCCAGCAGGTAACCGAATGCGTATCCCTGCTGCAAAATCCCGGAAAACAATCCGCGCGCTTCCGTCGGCAGGGTTTCCATCGCCAGCGACGCCCCGAGCCCCCATTCACCGCCCATGCCGATTCCATAAAGCGCGCGGAAAATCAGCAACGTTGTGTAGTTCGGAGAAAAGGCTGTGAGCAATTCCATGAGCGAATAAAAGATGATGTCGATCATGAGCGGGATGCACCGCCCGAATCGATCGCCAAGGAGTCCAAAGATGAACGCGCCAACCGGGCGCATCGCCAGCGTGAGCGTGATCGCGTAACTGAGATCGGCGATGCTCGTGCCGAAATCGTGCGCCATCGGCACGATCACGAACGTCAGCAGAAAAAAATCGAACGCGTCCAGCGCCCAGCCGAGAAAACAAGCGACGAACGTGTTGCGTTGATTGCGGTCGAGTGATTTGAAAAGCCGGATCGCTTCCACGGCGTCATTCAACTAATTGTCATTCCGAGCGAAGTCGAGGAATCTCCGCAGTTTGTTTCTATCACAGAGCACACAGAGACCACGGAGGAGAAATCGTCTACAGAGAGCGTTCCGTGCTCGCTGTTGAGTAGTATCGGCGAAGCCGCGGAGATTGCGACGGAAGCCGCGATTCCTCTTTGAATAAAGTTGACATCCGAAACGGCTACACGCATGAGCCTTTCTTTCCGTTCAACCTAAACTAGAAAATTATTATGAAATCGATCAGTACCATTGTCGCCATCACATTGTTTGGCTTGCTGCCAGTTGCGTTCGTTCACGGCCAGGGGTCACCAAAGCCCGCTGCCGGTGAAAAGAGCGCGGCGCCCGCTGGAGCCGGCAAACGAACCGACGTTTACCACGTCCATTTCACCAAGGCTGCTCTCGGCAAAGCGGTGCAGTTAGGTGATTGGCTCAAGACACCGGATCGCAGCAACCCGATGCCTGATCACTTTATTGTCCTCCGCCATCGGGACGGCGACGCGTGGGATTACGTGGTCATCACGCATCTCGGGCCCAAAGGTAGTGTGGAAGCTGCGGGGACGGCTGTGCCGCCGGATAAACGCGACCTGAGCGAGTGGCACACAGACACGTTTGTGAACGGTCCGTCATGGGAGGAATTCACGCGCGCCATGGGCATTGACGCCGATTCGAAATCCAAGACGACGGGCTCGGCTTATTCGGTCTCTTACTATCGCCCTGCTCCCGGTCATCGAGAGCAATTGGAGAAGATGCTCAGCCAACCGGTGGGCGGCCGAGGCGACACGACCGCAGGGAATGTGTTGATGCAGCATCTCGAGGGCGCTGCTTGGACATTCCTGACCATCGCTCGCTACAATTCATGGGAAGATTTCGCCACGGGTGAGAAGAACAGTATCGCGACGACGACGAACAAGGATAGTCCTTGGTACCAGTTGCGCGAGCACGCTGCTTTTCATACCGACACGCTCACTGACCGCATCGCGCCGTAAGGGCGATACAAGCGTAGGACGTTTGATTCGCTCGCTGCCGCGAGCTTCACCCCTCGGGCTTCCCGTCTGTGTCGCTCACGTCCTCGCGGCTCCGCTCTGCGAAACGCCGGTTCTGTCTCGGCGTCTGACACAGAGGCCCTACAAACTTTGTGTGCCATCGTCCGTCGTCGCGAGATTCGCAGTTAGTGCTACGTCTTATGGATGCGTTACCTTGTGAAAGCACGCGTGAAATCTGAAAAAGCGCGCGATCTGGTTCGCGCAATTACCAATGGCACGCTCGGGAAAGGCTCAATTGCAGGCGAGGAATACCTGCACGACATGGAGCAGGCGCGGGTAAACGACCAGGGCGTCGCGACTTGGGTTGAAACGTGCTTTTGCGATCCGCCGCTCGCGGAAGAACGCCCCTACTGGCAGGAGTATTTCCAGTTGCTCAGCGTGAAGGACGCGCACTCGCGCCGCACGTGCCGGCACGAGAACGGAACCGAGGCGTGGGCCTGTTGCGATTGTGATTGCACGAAAAGGCTCGAAGAGCGACTCGCGGTGCAAGACGAGCCGTTTCTTGAATCGCTGCGTGTACGGCAACGCGCGTCCTCGTAACCTCCAAATTCCAAGCTCCAACGTCTAAAGAAATCTCAAGCTCGAACCTCAGCGTGATTGTTTGGAGCTTGGATGTCGAGATTTGGAGTTTAAGCAACGCATCTACGCATCATGATGCGTCAATTTGTTTCTTGATTCACCAGGCAAACGCCCTTTAAGTTCCCGGACAGTCATGGCCGCGAATAGTTTCCATCCTTTGGAAGCGCTCCTGCGCGAACGCATCGTCGTGCTGGACGGCGCCATGGGCACGATGATCCAGGACTACAAATTGTCCGAGCAGGATTATCGCGGAAAGCGATTCGCTAGCTGGAAAGGGAAAGACCTCAAGGGGAGTCTGGAACTACTCAATCTAACACGGTCGCAAGTCGTCGAGGAAATTCACGCGGCTTATCTGGATGCGGGCGCCGACATCATCGAAACAAATACCTTCAGCGGAACCACGATCGGCTTACATGATTTTCTTTTTCAAGGCGAACCGACGCGTGGTCGCAAAGATCAGGAATTCTTTCAGCGCGTGTTGGACAATGTCGATCTTCGCGCGCTCGTTCATGAAATTAATTTTGACGCGGCGAAGATCGCGCTTCACGTCGCGGATCGCTTCGCGAATGAAACCGGACGGCGGCGATTTGTTGGCGGGTCGATGGGACCTCTTCCTGTTGCCGGTTCTATTTCACCTGACGTCAACGATCCGGCGTTTCGAGCGGTCTCGTTCGATCAACTTCGCCAAACGTATTTCGATCAAGCAGAAGCACTGCTCGAAGGCGGTGTCGATCTTCTCATCATCGAAACCATTTTCGATACGCTCAATGGAAAGGCTGCGTTGTTTGCTATCATTGATGCATTTGAGAAAACCGGACGCCGCGTGCCGTTGATGATCTCGGGCACCGTGATCGACAAGTCGGGGCGCAACCTGAGCGGGCAAACGGTTGAAGCGTCGCTCATATCGCTCGCGCACGCGCAACCGCTCATCCTCGGTTTAAATTGCTCGCTGGGTCCGGATGAAATGGAATCGTTCGTGGAAGAGCTGGCTCGCATTTCGCCGTACTACATGAGTGCATATCCAAATGCGGGTCTGCCGGATGCGCTCTCGCCGACCGGTTTTCCGGAAACTGCAGAAACATTCGCACCCAAGGTCGCGAAGTGGGCAGAGAACGGCTGGCTCAACATGGTAGGTGGCTGCTGCG
The DNA here is from genome assembly GCA_003219005.1 of Verrucomicrobiota bacterium. Classification (GTDB taxonomy): domain Bacteria; phylum Verrucomicrobiota; class Verrucomicrobiia; order Chthoniobacterales; family UBA10450; genus Udaeobacter. Next base: position 4,940 of record QHPG01000089.1, on the reverse strand, counting down.
GCACGACACCGGACCACATCCGAGCGCTGGCAAAACTGGTGCGTCAATTTCCGCCTCATGTTATTCGGGGCACAATCAGCTACGCATGATTCTCCGACTTTCTGGGCTCGAAGCGCTGAATATTACGCCGGAGTTTGGCTTCGTTGTCATTGGCGAGCGTACCAACATCACAGGTTCGCCAAAATTCTCGAAACTGATTTTGGCAGGCGATTTCGAGGGAGCATTGGCTGTGGCCCGACAGCAGGTGCAAGGCGGCGCGAACCTACTCGACGTGAACATGGACGAAGGGATGATCGATTCGGAAGCGGCCATGGTCCGCTTCCTGAATTTGATCGGCAGCGAACCGGAGATCACGCGGATTCCCATCGTAATCGACAGCTCAAAGTGGACGGTAATCGAAGCGGGACTCAAATGCGTGCAGGGAAAGGCCGTCGTGAATTCCATCAGCCTCAAAAACGGCGAAGAAGAATTTCTCCGTCAAGCGCGGTTGATCAGGCAATATGGCGCGGCCACCATCGTAATGGCATTCGATGAGCGAGGCCAGGCCGATGATCGCCAGCGCAAAATCGACATCTGTTCGCGGGCTTACGATCTCTTAACGAAACAGGCGGACTTCCCGGCTAGCGATATTATCTTTGATCCAAACATCCTGACGATTGCCACCGGCCTGGAGGAACATCGCAATTACGCGGTGGATTTCATCGAGGCGACTCGCTGGATCAAAAACAATTTGCCGGGCGCACGTGTCAGTGGCGGGGTGAGCAACATTTCATTTTCGTTTCGCGGAAACAACACGGTCCGGGAAGCGATGCACGCCGCGTTTCTCTTCCACGCCATTCGCGCCGGTCTGGACATGGGAATCGTGAACGCCGGACAGCTCGCGGTTTACGAAGAAATCGAGCCCGAGCTGCGAGAGCGCGTCGAAGACGTGCTGTTGAACCGGCGCGACGATGCAACCGAACGCCTGGTCGATTTCGCGGAAAACGTAAGAGCAAAAGATAAAACGCGGGTGGCTGATGAAGCGTGGCGAGCAGAGCCTGTCGAGGGACGGCTCAAACACGCGTTGATCAAAGGTATCGTCGATTACATCGACGCCGACACCGAGGAGGCCCGCCAAAAATGCAAGCGGCCGCTCGACGTGATCGAAGGTCCGCTCATGGCCGGCATGAGCGTCGTTGGCGACTTATTTGGCGCCGGCAAAATGTTTCTGCCACAGGTGGTGAAGAGCGCGCGCGTCATGAAAAAAGCCGTGGCTTACCTGATGCCGTTTATGGAAGCGGAGAAATCTGCGGGTGCAAGGCCGCAGGGGCGCATCGTGATGGCGACCGTCAAAGGTGACGTGCACGACATCGGCAAGAACATCGTGGGGGTGGTGCTGCAGTGTAACAATTACGACGTGGTCGATCTTGGCGTTATGGTGCCCGCCGCGAAAATCCTGGAAACAGCGCGAGAGAAGAACGCCGACGCGATTGGCCTGAGCGGTCTGATCACGCCATCACTGGACGAGATGGTCCATGTGGCGCAGGAAATGGAGCGCGAAGGGTTTCGTTTGCCGCTCTTGATTGGCGGTGCGACTACCAGCCGGGCGCACACCGCAGTAAAGATCGCGCCCCACTATGGAGCAAGCACCGTGCATGTGCTGGACGCGTCGCGCGCGGTGGGCGTGGTCAATTCGCTACTGAAGGAGGAGCTCAGATCTGAATTCGATAAGAAAACGCGCCAAGAGTACGAGCGATTGCGCCAGGAACACGCAGCAAAGACGAAGAAAAAAAAGCTGCTGACACTCAAAGCGGCGCGTGCAAACCGGACGCCGATTGATTGGAGCAGCTATGTCCCGCCCAAACCGGAGATTTTGGGAGCGCGGGTTTATGCAAGTCATCTGGGGAGCGCAGGCTGCCAGCCTGTCGTTGCCGGTAACTTGCCGGCAACCTCTGGGGACGAGTCGAAAACATCAGGCGCGACGAAAGTGCAAGGAGCATCTCGGCAGGCTGCCGAGATGAACAGGCTGGCAGCCTGTGCTCCCCAGAATGTTTCGCTGCGCACACTAATCGAATACATCGATTGGTCACCGTTTTTTCATGCCTGGGAATTGCGCGGACGCTACCCCGCGATTTTAGATGACCCCAAAATTGGCAAACAAGCGCACGAACTTTTTGATGATGCACAGGAACTACTTGATCGGATCGTCGCGAAAAATCTGCTAACGCCGCGAGGCATTCATGCTTTTTGGCCGGCAAACTCTGTGGGCGATGATGTCGACCTTTTTGCTGATGACCTGCGATCTGAAAAAATCGCCACATTTTATTTTCTACGTCAGCAAATGCAAAAGCCGGCGGGACAATTAAATCATTGTTTGGCGGATTACATTGCGCCGAAGAGTAGCGTGAGCCTCCGGCTTGCGAGTTTCGGAAGCGCAAGCGAGACGCATACGCTACTACAGGACTATCTCGGCGACGAACGATTGTCGCATACCGATCTCATCCGTGAAAAATATCGCGGCATCCGGCCGGCTGCGGGTTATCCCGCTTGCCCGGATCATGCCGAGAAACGAACGTTGTTCGATTTGCTCGATGCAGAGGAGAACGCAGGCATCAAATTGACGGAATCGTTTGCAATGCATCCCGGCGCCAGTGTGAGCGGGCTCTATTTTTCGCACCCCGACTCAAAATATTTTGGTGTCGGCCAGATCGGGCGTGACCAGGTAATGGATTACGCAGCCCGGCGGGGCGAACCCCTTTCCGCAGTCGAAAAACGGTTGGCGCCGAATTTGGATTACAGCATCTGATTTTACCTTAGCGCTGGAGCGTTCCGATTAAACTGGCGGATGCGCAACGCGCCAAATCGTGGTAGTGATTTCGCTCGATTCGGGGCGTAGCTTAGCTTGGTAGAGCGCGTGGTTTGGGACCACGAGGTCGGAGGTTCAAATCCTCTCGCCCCGACACCAACTACCGTTCGTCGAAGGATGTTGTATCGTTACTTTTTGCGAAGCAGAGCGCTGATCTCAACGATGGTCGTCGGCGTGTCGCTGATCATCCGTGCACAGGACGCCGCGCCGCCGTCGGTGGATCTTTATTCTGGGCAAAACCAGCCCGAAGCTACGGCTACACCTTCCTCCGAATCCAACGGTCCCGAGTTGCCTGAGATCTCGCAGCTTGACCAAACTTTTTCAAAACCAAAATCGCTGGGCAAGGACGCTGATGCACTCAGGTTACATATTGAATGGCGGCAACTCAAAAATCGAATAGTGAACGATCCTGCGGTGCAGATGGCAAAAGCATATGCCCAGGCTGCCCGAACCGATTTGGAAAAGCGAGAACGGCTCAGCGCGTACTACGAGGTTTATTATCAACGGATGTCAGCCCTGGCCACAACGCCGGAAATCAAATTGACGTTGCAAGTACTCAAGGCCTCTCACCAGGGCTTGTTAGCCCAGCCGCGAGTGCGACCTTCACCTACAGCGGAGGGCGCCACGCCAACGCCAATGCCCTCGGGCACGCCCGCACCTAAAAAGCCGGCGCACAAACACAAAAAGAAATTTCATGCTTAGTTTTTGTCGGCATCTTGCCAGCTCGCGTTCGATACAGTATTCCTACACGCACCTTTTTTGTGGCGCGTTCGTCTAGTGGTTAGGACACAGCCCTCTCAAGGCTGGTGCACGGGTTCGACTCCCGTACGCGCTGCCACGTTACGTGAATCCCGGCTAATGCGCCTTCCATTGCTCGTTCTTTCCATAGCGCTCTGTTCACTTCTGGCGAGCAGTTGCTCGAAAGGTATCACTCGCGCAACTGCCGTGATGGTGTTTTCGGTCAAGGGCCGGGTCATATCCGGAAATGCGGAGCGAAACGATTTTCAGGCGGTGACGCTTAAAAGCAGAATTCATAGTGGCGATACTGTGCGGTCGTCGCACGCCGCATCGATCGACCTAGCCTTAATTCCAGCTGTTCTCGCACAACTCACCGGCGATTCTGAAATCAAAATCGACGAACTCAGCATCGCCAAGGATGGCAATCAAACCGCCGGCGGCATGCGCGATCGGACCGCGCGTATTCGATTGAGCCGCGGAAAAGTTATCGTTCTGTTCACTCCAACCGATCGAAGCGCATCACAATTTGCCGTGACCACGGGTCAGCTGACGATCAAGCCTGATTCGGACTGCTTATTTTGTGTTTGGACTGACGGCAAAACGACCCGCGTAACGTGCGCGAAAGGAAAGGTCAATGCACCCTCCGATGCACAAGCGCAAGTTACAATAGCTGCCGGCTACTTCCAAGAGTGGCCAACAACGCGCAAAACGCCCGTTCCCGCTACTGAGAAAGCCGCCGCGCAAATCGACATCACAGAGTCGCTCGAAGCCGAACAGCGATTGCAAAGCGAGGGGTCCGCCTGGCAGAACCGCCGGCCATTCTAACAGTAATTCTGTAGGGGAAGCTGTCAGCTTTCCCTACAACTTAAGGCGCAGTTGTGTTGTCGATTTACGAAACGACGCAGTTGACAGCGCCGGTCGCTCGCCAATGCCTGCATGACGACAACCCACTCTAAAGAGCGAGGCGATTTGTTCCGCAAAGACACCCTCCCCCGTCATACGCGTGTGCCACTGAGAATTATTTAGCCGGTTCCCCCGCATGTCCCGGATGCGTCCGAGCACCTTCTCTTTGCGGTCCGGGAAATGTTCCTCAAGCCAGTGTTCAAATAATGGCGCTACCGCCCACGGCAGACGGATAATTGTGTAACCGGCAAATTGCGCGCCTGCTTTTGCACACGCGTCCAGGATCTTCGGAACTTCGTGATCGGTGAGTCCTGGGATGATCGGCGCAACCATCACGCCAGTTGGAATTCCTGCCTGGCGAAGTTGCATTATCGCCTCGAGCCGGGCCTGAGGCGAAGACGTGCGCGGCTCCAGGACTCGCTGCAGATTCGGGTCGAGAGAAGTCACGGAAATG
>QHPG01000088.1 GCA_003219005.1 Verrucomicrobiota bacterium | reverse complement strand
ATGGCGCTGCACGATTTCGTGCCAGCCGCCGGGGATTGAAAAGTAAAGCAAACCGAGAGCAACTAGCGCGCTGCCGATCATGATTGAGGCCTGGATCACATCGGTCCAAATGACGGCTTTGATCCCGCCGAGTGTCGTGTAGATCGCAGTTAAAAGCACAATCGCGACGGTCGCGCCGATGTAGATGAAAAGCGTTTCAGTTTGGTCGGGCCGAACGCCTCGGATCATTTCGTAGCCGAGGGCAAGGGCGATGGCGGCGACGTACAAGCGGGCGCCGGAGGCGAGCAGCCGGGTAAACAGGAAAACCGCCGAAGCTGCGTTCTTGGTACCAACGCCAAAGCGTGCCGTCAGATATTCGTAGATCGAATAGACTTTGTAATCGTAGTACGGCTTGATGAAGATGTAGCTGACCAGGATGCGTGCGAGGATCGTGCCGAGGGCGAGTTGAAGATAAGTGTAGTTACGAAAGGTGAAACCTTCGCCGGGCGTTCCAAAAAATGTTCCCGCGCTCGTTTCCGCCGCGATGAGCGAGGCCAGAATGGCCCACCATGCGATCTGCCGGCGGCCGAGTACGAAATCGGCAAGGTTTTCCTCCTTCCGGCCCATGTAAAGGCCGATGGAAATGATCAGAACGAAGTAGACGAGAAGAACTGCAGTATCGATCGCGAGTCGTCCGTCCATGCCGGCGCATAGTTAGCCATAGACGTCGTGGTGAGCGCCAGTCGAATCCGTGAATGCAGATTTCGCAGACATTGAGCGTTGGACGTTGAGCGTTGAGCGTTGAACGTTTGCTCGTGCATCTTATCAGAATTCCCGCGCCGGATTTTGATCTGGAGAAGACGCTTAACTCCGGCCAGGTCTTTCATTGGCAAAAGGCCGGAAAGGGATTTGTAGGAACAATTGACGGTCGCGCCCTTTACGTCGAGCAGCGGGACCGGTTTTTGAAAGTTCGTTTTGGCGAGACGCCAAAACCAGCACGCGAGACGCGCGCGCTCCCCAGACTCGTCGCGCATTACTTCGCGCTCGATCATCCGTTAGCGGAAATCTGCGCTTCGTTCCCGGCCGATCCTATCATGAACGCTGCGCGCGATTTTTGCGCGAGCTTCCGAGAAACAATTACGCGCATGCGCGCTCGGTTATCGTGCCAGGCACCTGCGCGCGACTGCGCAGTCGGTCAGTTCGGGCGAATGTAATCTGGAAGCATGGTCGGCGCTTTCCGATGCCGAGCTTGGAAAACACTTATGCGCATTGCCCGGTGTGGGAGCGAAGATCGCAAATTGCGTGATGCTCTTTGCCTATGAACGGCTGCGCGCATTCCCGATCGACGTCTGGATCGAGCGGGTTTTAAGGAAGCAATATTTTCAGCGTCGAAAGAAAATGACCGCGCAACGGCTGCGTGAATTTTCCGAAACCTATTTCGGCGAACACGGCGGTTATGCGCAGCAGTACTTGTTTCATCACGCGCGGCTGGGCGGACGCGGCGATCGAGCGATTGAGGTTCACCCGAACCGCCCAGCAAGCCAGGTTGTCAGCGCCCATGGGCTGGGATAATGTTGCAAGCTTAAGCTGAGAAAAACTCCGAGCCCGAATCTTTCTTACCACTAAGAAACTGCTCTCATGACAACGGCTGACCTTATGCTCGCCCAGCCGGGCAATCCCGAAAGCTTTCGGGACCATGAATACGATGCGCGAACGGTGTTGTGGGCATTGCTCGCGGCGATTGCCATTCACCTTGCCGTAGCGTTCTTGCTTGCCGCCTTCAGCGGCGTTTTCTCGCCAGCCGTTCCGTTTGAGGATAAGCCGGCTGAGCTCACGCTCGTGGATCTGTCACCAGCCTCACTGGTGCCGAAGAATTCCGCGTTTATGGAAACGGACGAATCGAAAAAGGCGCCAGAGCCGAAGGACAAAACATTCGAGTCAAACGCCAACTCAATTGGAGCAAGCGAACTGGCTGCCGCTGGTGAATTGCCATTGCCGTCGCAGACGGGGAAAGATCGCCCGCTCATGGACTTTGAGACAAATCCGTATTCGCTGGAAACAAAGGGCGCGCAGCCGCAGCAATCGAAGGCTGCCTCGCAACAGAAACAAATGCCTGCTCCGCAGCCCGCCCCGATTACCGCCGCAGAGCAATTTGCATTGTTAACTCAAAAATCGGCTCCAGAAACCGAACGATCGGCGGAAGCATCGCAAGCGCAATCTGCGTATCGCCGCTTAAAAGAGAGGACTCACATCGCCGGAAACATTACCAATCACGGAATTTCCGCCGTGAACGCTTTAGGCACCCCGCTCGGTCGCTATCAAAAGATCGTGGCAGACTCAATCGGGTCGCGCTGGTACACATATGTGAAACAAAGGGGCGACTTGATCAATATCGGGACTCTGCGGCTTCGATTTGTCGTTGATCGAAGTGGACAAGTGAAGGATCTCAAAATTATTGAAAACAGTTCCAACGAGGCGTTCGCGAATGTTTGCGTGCAATCGGTGCTGGAAGCGCACCTTCCGCCCATCCCTGAGGATGTCGCAAACACTTTGCCCCCCGACGGCCTGGAAATTGACGGCCTCGGTTTCATTATTTTTCCAAACGGATGATCGCCGCCTGGATCATTGCCGAAACGACAGGAATCGTGAATATCGTGCTCGGATTTTTCGCGAGAGGCGGCCTTTTCATGTGGCCGCTGCTGGCGTGCTCGATTGTGTCCGTGACGGTCATGATTTTGCGCGGCCTCGCGTTGCAACAGAAAAAGGTCATGCCGCCGGCAATCGAGGAGGAAATTGAGCGTCTGGCACCGGGCGAAAGCCCTGAGCGGCTCTCGCGCCTTGTGCATCACGACCCTTCGTCCCTGGCGCGGATCGCTCGTGTGGCGCTGCAACATTTGCGCGGACCACGCTCGGAAAACGTCGAAGCAGTTCAGACGCGCGCGCGTCACGAGATGGTGCGCCTGGAAAAAGGTCTCATCATTCTCGAAGTCATTGTGGGCATTGCGCCGCTGCTTGGTTTGATCGGCGCAGTTTCAGGATTGGTGCATGTTTTTTCCCATCTGGGACTGAGCTCGGGCGCATCGGATACGCGGCAGATTGCGCTCGGCATCGCCGAAGCATTGAATGCAACCGTGTTCGGGCTTTCGATTGCCGTACCGACCTTGGTCGGGTTCACCTATTTTTCGAGAAAAGTAGAAGTGATGTCGGTGGAGATGGAAACGCTGGTCGTCGAGCTAATCAACAAATGCTATTACGGGCGCTCCTCGCGCGAATTTGGAACGGCAAAAGCGCCGCCCACCGCACAAGTACCGATTCCGACGCCGCTCGCGTGAAGCGCGCGGCGCATTTGAGCACATGAACTTCGCAGTGCGAAAACGGCGGGCGCCTCTGATTATTATCGTCTCGCTCGTCGATATTCTCATTATCCTGCTGATCTTTTTTGTCGTCTCGACGACGTTTAAGAAAGACCAGCCGGAGGTGCAGATTAATCTACCGGAATCCAAAACGGCGGAAAAACGCCCCGGTGAACTCGAGCACGCGATTGTGAGTATCGATCAAGATGACCAGATTAAATTGGACGGACGCGCGGTCGGCGTGGACGAACTCGCAGGCGCGGTGCGCGACTTGCCAGGTGCGCGTAAATCCACCCTCGCACTGCAAGCGGACAGGAAAGCTTCCTTCGGCACCATCGTCAGGGTGATGGATGAGTTGAAGGCCGCGGGCGTGAAAAATTTACCGGCCTTTACTAAGGAAGAAAAATGATCCTGCCAATCTTGCAGTACGGCGACCCGATCCTGCGCACCAAGGGGCAACGGATCGAGAAGATCGACGATCGGATTCGGGAACTGGCGGCGAACATGATCGAGACGATGCACGCGGCTCATGGCGTCGGCCTGGCAGCGCAGCAAATCGGTGAAGCTTTGCAGCTCACTGTGCTCGACATTTCCGCGGTCGAAGATCGGCCAAGCACGCTAAAGTTAGGTGGCAAAGATGCTGATCCAACGAGCGCGATGCCTCTGGTATTGATCAATCCGGAAATCGAGCTGCGCGGTGAAAGCGAAGTCGGCGTAGAAGGTTGCTTAAGTTTTCCGGAAATCACCGGCGACATTGAACGGGCGCAGTCGGTGATCGTGCGCGCACAAACTTTGGAAGGCGGCACAATCGAAATTGAAGCGGGCAAGTTCTTGGCGCGCGCGATTCAGCACGAGCACGATCATCTAAACGGAATTTTGTTTATCGACCGGATGCGTTCGGCGGCAAAGGCCGCATTGTCAAGTCGGCTAAAACGATTACAAAAGGAAACGCGTCGTGGCATCAGACATCGAGAACCGCTCGTAAGCGAGACGACGTTGTAGGCCGCTGTAGCCACGGCCCTGTGGGCCGTCCCCCAGTGTGAAAGCACCACCGAAGCGGACCGGCCACAGGCCGGTGGCTACAACATTTATGACATCGCGCTAGGCGCTCTGCAGTCGCTTGCACATGATGTCACCGGACCGCTGGTGCCAGACACACGGGCCAAGCATTGTCCAGCCCAGCCGTGCATACCACGTCTGCTTGTCGAGCGTGAACAAATAAAGAGTCTGTATCCCTCGCGACCGAGCCGCGTCCTCGACCGTGGCACAGAGTGCGGCGCCAATACCCCGGCGACGAAACTCCGAGCCGACAAATACTCCGCCAAGCCAGGGAGTCAGGTCTTCGCGCCCCTCAAGATCGTGCACGCGAAGGGCGGCAGTTCCGAGAAGTTCTCCATTCGCATGGGCAACCCATGCAATAGGCAACTCATCTCGATTCATGTGCGCCTGTAGTTTTTTGATTCGAACTTCAAGGTTTTTTTCGCCAAGAACAGGTCCCCACTGCTCAAAGAGCCACTGCGCCAATTGCGGGATGTACTCTGGATGGTGAATCAGATAGCTAATCCGAACTCCGTGCATATCGATCCAATGTTCGGCCTAACGAGAACAAGCTCAGCCACCGCTGGCGGAAGCGAGCATGGCAACGTCTCTGAAACGCTTCATAAAATCAAGTGTGAGCATCGCGACGGCTAGCGGTTGGCTGGAGCGCTTTGTTAGGCGGAGAGGTTGATAAACACACATGTATGTCCCAAAAATCGTAAAAAGGTGGGCCGTCCTCGACAACATTCCCGGCTGGGTCGCCAAGCAGCACCCTTCCCATTCGCTTCTCTTGAGCTGCAGTCGATCAGCTAGACTTGACCTCCCGGCCCGCCGCGATCGCTGTCGGCACAGCGAGTCCGTGCGTTGACGATGAAAATCGCGCTACCAGTGCCGTCGCCGCCAGATCGCCCGTCGCATTGGTGACGGTGGCAAAGAGATCCGGGATCGCATCGACGGCAATCAGGATGCCGATACCTTCCAGAGGAAGTCCGATCGCCAGGAAGAGTGGCGCGAGCATCAGAAACGCGCCACGCGGCACTCCCGGTGCTGCGAATCCGAGAAAGATTGCAGCAAACGCAATCGTGAGATATTGCGGCGTGTGCAGTTCCACTCCATAGAACCAGGCGACAAAGAGTGAACCGATCGGCCACGCCACCGGGCCGGCGAACTTGAACATCGAGACGGCGAGCGGGAGCACAAATCCAGTGACTTCCTTCGGCAGCTTTAGTCCCTGCTCCGCTCCTTCCACCAGCGCAGGCAGCGACGCGATCGAAGAGCTGGAGGAGAAAGCGATCAGCTGAGCCGGAAGGGCGGCCCGCGCGAATACCCTCACCGACACCCGCGTCACAACCGCAAGCGCCGGGTATAACAACAAGATGAAGAGCACGCTCGCCGCCGAATACGCGATTACGTAGAACCCGACAGCGCCCGCGAGTCCCACACCGCCATGCGCGCCGAGCGGAAGCATGAGACCAAAAATGCCGATGGGCGCCAGACGCACGACCCATCGCACCAACACGAGCATAGCTTCGGTCACGGCGCTGAAGAATCCGAGCAGCGTCGTTCGCGCGACGGTGGGGCATTTCCCGATCGCTATCGCGAATAAGAGCGTGAAGAGGATCAGCGGCAGCATCGCGCCGTTGGCCGCCGCGTTCACGGGGTTGGTGGGAATCAGCGATGTCAGCCAGCTCGCGAAACCGACGCTCGGGGCGTCCGATGTCAGCGACTGCGCCGCTTCCGCTGCGCCTGGTGGAAGCGAAGGTCTGACGGGAATCAGGTGCCGCAGCCACGCGAAGAGAGCAATCGCCAGTGGAATCATGATCAGCGTGGCGACTGCGAGCATGCTGATGAAGACGGCGAGCGTTCGGCCGCCGAGTCGTCCGACTGCCTTGACGTCAGATGCGGATGCCACGCCGGTGATGACAAGGGAGACAACAAGCGGAATCACGGTCATCCGGATCGCGTTCACCCAGAGTGTTCCGACTGGTGCGATGGCATCGGCGGCGCTGAGCAGCGATGGATTGTGAGTGGCCGCGATGGCGATGCCGCCGGCAAGGCCGAGCCCGAGTCCCAAAAGAACCTGCGTGCTTTCTTTCATGAGCTTCCTACATCATGAGGTCGCCACCATTGATATCCAATGACGCACCGGTGATGTAGCCAGCAGCCTCCGATGCGACAAAGCAGATCAGATCGGCGACCTCGAGTGACGTGCCGAGCCGCGGCACGGGATAACTCCGGGCAAGGCGTTCCAGGATCTCGGGCGCTGCGCTCTCGCGGGTGAGTTCGGTGTCGATCATTCCCGGGCACACGGCATTCACCGTGATGCCGTATGAGCCCAGTTCCTTTGCCGCCGCACGCGTGAGGCCGAGGAGTCCTGTCTTGGAGGTCGTGTAATGGGCGCCACCGAGAGTACTCACCATGCGTCCGGCCGTGGATGAGATGTTGACCACGCGCCCGTATCTCTGCGCCTTCATTGCCGGCAGCGCGGCTTTGATGAGCAGGAACGGCGCGGTGAGATTGACCTCGAGGACGCGGCGCCATTCCTCGGCCGTGAGTGCCTCGAATCGCGTGGTTAGAGGCAGTGCCGCGTTATTGATCAGGATGTCGATGCGCTCAAATCGCTCGAGCGTGCGCTTCACGATGTCGTCCGGTGCGTCGGGAGCAGCGACGTCTCCCGGGACGGCGAAGGCCCATTCGCCGATCTCCCTCGCGACGCGCTCCGCGCGGTCCGCATCGCGAATGTTGATGGCAACAGAGGCACCACGTTCATGCAGCCGTTCGGCCACGGCACGGCCCAGGCCGCGCGCTGCGCCGGTGACGATCGCGACGCGACCGGTGTAGTCCTGAGGAGTGGGCAATGGCATTGGCGCATGCCTAACGAGACGGAGATAAGCCACGGCAGGATGTCGCGGCAAATACGTTGAACTTTTCTCGCAATGGGGCCGCCTGGCGTGTCTCTTCGTTTACGCTGGTTAGCTTCATCGTCCGGTTAGGCGTAGGGGGGCGACCACCATGGATTTCTTAAATGAGGATCCCCGTAAAATCCAAAAACCGTCAGCTTGTCCGAGAGTGTGATATGCGTTCGTCGCGATCTAGAAAAGAACACTACATTTTCCCTCAATGGAAGGGGCTGACCAGTGATTGGATCGATCTGCTGAAAGCTTACCTCGTAGCCTTGAGAAGACGCACGTACGATCTGGTATCCGAACGCTTGTGCGCTTTGCTCGTGTCCAAGCATAAAGGAAGTCTCCTGTGCGCCCGATCGGTTCTTTGTAGGATGCAGGAAAGTCATGGGCCCTATCTCGTCGAATGTAAGATAGAGAAACGCTGGATCTTTGAACTCCCATTCGGGTTCGTCGGAGGGCAGTCCGCAGTTCAAGCAAGGAAGGCGGCAACATTCGCCTAACGAGAAGTAGATGGGAAAAGCCCGCTTTTAATTGCGGGTTTTTCCGGCCTAATACGCTTGGGGTTCATTGAGCAAAAAGGCCGGTCAAAGGACTAGTCGCTGCCGCGGCGCTGAGTTTTTCGGCTAATCCGATCTCGCGCGCCTCGCGTCCGGCTTCGATGGCTTTCTTGAATGCCTTTGCCATGCGAACCGGATCGGACGCGATTGCGATTGCCGTGTTCACCAGGACAGCCTCGGCGCCCATCTCCATCGCTTCAGCGGCATGACTCGGCGCGCCGAGGCCGGCATCGACCACGACGGGCACTGTGGCTTGTTCGATGATGATCTCTATCTGCGGACGCGTTTCGATGCCGCGATTGCTGCCGATCGGCGAACCGAGCGGCATCACCGTGGCCGTGCCGATGTCCTGCAACCGTTTGGCCAAAACCGGATCGGCGTTGATGTAGGGCAGCACGGTGAACCCTTCCTTCACCAGAATTTCCGCAGCCGCCAATGTCTCCACTGGATCGGGAAGTAAATAGCGCGGGTCCGGGTGAATCTCGAGCTTAATCCACTTGGGCAAGCCGGCGCTCGCAGCGAGTCGCGCGAGACGCACGGCCTCCTCCGCGTTGCGCGCGCCGCTTGTGTTTGGCAAAAGAAGAAAACGTTTCGGATCGATAAAATCGAGAATGTTCGCAAACGGATCGTGTTTACCGGAAAGATCGGCGCGCCGAAGAGCAACGGTCACTAGCTCAGCACCACTGGCAATCAGCGCGTCGCGCATCAGCTCGTTCGACGCGAATTTTCCCGTGCCAACAATCAGGCGCGACGTGAATTCGCGATCGGCGATCTTCAGTTTTGAAGGCTTGTCCGCCATTGGCAAAACAATAAACGAATTTCTGAGTGCTCGCTAATTTGGTTTAACCACGAAGATCACAGAGACCACGAAGAGTTCTTTCAATTTTCCTTTTGAAGAGCTTCGTGATCTTCGTGGCCTTCGTGGTGACCTAAAGCAGCTTTGAAGGCTATGATCCCCATGACGGTTTTTGCTGTACAAATCTCGTTGCTTTACGCAGATTTTCTTCAATGACGCGATTCGATCTTCGCCGGCAGGATTGCATCAAAGGAATGTCGCGCCTCGGGGATGAAAGTGTCGATCTTGTCGTCACATCGCCGCCGTACAATCTGGGAATTCGCTACGGAAAATTCTCCGATACCCAGGATCGAGAATCGTATTTGAGTTGGTGCGTCGAATGGGCGGAGCAGATTCAACGAATTCTAAAACCGAGCGGCTCGTTTTTTCTAAATATCGGCTCCGCGCCGTCCAACCCAATGTTGCCGCACGAGATCGTCATGACGCTGCGCGATTTATTCGCGCTGCAAAACACGATTCACTGGATCAAATCGATTACGATTGACGAATTCTGTAGCCAACGGCCTGTGGCCGGTCAGACCCGTGCCGCGCTGCAGACGGGCCACAGGCCCGTGGCTACAAACGCGCGCTCGTATGGCCATTTCAAGCCAATCAGTTCCAAACGATTCCTGAACGATTGCCACGAATATATTTTTCACTTTACGAAGACTGGACGCGTCGAACTGGACCGGCTTGCCATCGGAGTTCCGTATCAGGATAAGAGTAACATCGCCCGCTGGTCTCACACCCGGGGAAGTGATCTCCGTTGCCGTGGCAACACCTGGTTCGTTCCTTACGAAACGATTCAGAACCGGGAGAAAGAACGACCGCACCCCGCAACGTTTCCGGTTCAATTGGCAGAATGGTGCATCAAACTGCACGGCGCTTCGCGCGTCGAAATAATGCTCGATCCGTTTCTCGGCATCGGAAATTCCGGCGTCGCGGCGCGGCGTTGCGGTGTCAAAAAATTCATCGG
>QHPG01000087.1 GCA_003219005.1 Verrucomicrobiota bacterium | reverse complement strand
GTCGGAGTCCGAGTCGCGGGCGTAGCGGTAGGTGTATTCTCAACAACACAGACGTGGAGTGAGAAAACTTGGTCAGGCGATACCTGGTCCGGCATGCATGCGTTCTTTCGGTTCCAAGTCACGCAGCCGGTGCCATAGCCGTCTCCCGGATTCTGCCATGCAGCACCGGAGTTAGATTGAACGGTGCGGTTGTGCCAGAACCACTGACCATTTGGATTGAAATTCTGCACAGCCTGCACAGAGATCCAATAGGTTCCTGAGTCGAGGAGGCCGGAGGTCAAGTGGATCGTAAAGTCAGGGGGAGTTCCCGTGTAAGGTTGATTAAGCAGTGCCTACGACGAAGTCGTCAGCCGCCTGGTCGTCGAACGCGGTCATCGCCGGCTCGAACTGTTGCGAGCCGATACCGAGAGGCGGTTCCGTTGCTGCGTTATCGTATTGGCTGAGGGTCGTGCAGTTGGGAGCCCGCAGCGTGTTTTCGCCGCCGCTACTTCCGGTGACGTATCGCTGCCCGAGCGCGAGCGGAATCACAAAGGCAGACAGGAGCAGAAACAGGTAAAACGCGCCTCGAATGAGATGCGTTTTGGTTGTGGAGCTAATGTTCGCTTTCACCTTGCTTGGGCTTCGGTGCGTAAACATCTTTTAGTCGAAGCACGTCAAAGATGTCGAGAATTTTTCGTGTGAGAAAGCTTCACCACTCTTTGAACTCGCCCTTGTGCTCGTGCGTTTCGATCACGTTGTCCGCTTCCACTTGGACGAGTTGGGAGCATCGGACTTTTACCTATACATAAATCCACCGTGTGCCTGATTGTGCGATCTTTGCAGCGGACATACTACTGTCGGCGATCTTGTTTTCTAAAAATGTTCTCGGGGGGGAACAACCGCCTCTCATACCTGTCTGGTGTGGGGGGCGGTAATTTTTTGATCAAGAAATCGGCGGTGCACGAAGTTTCGCGATTGCATTACGCACTGCATTCGGTTCGCCGTACCACAACCGACCGAATGCCAGCGCATCGGAAATCAGATCGACGCCGCGATGATCTTTGCGCGGGCGGACTTCGTAAATGTGTGTTTCGCTGCGTTGGCGCACAACGACAAACAAAGGTGGAAATCGTCAAATTTGTTGTGACTTTTGTTGTGACTAAGCCATTTTTCTGGGTGATTTCCGGCCATTTTACATATGAAAAGAGGCGGGGGCGGGAATCGAACCCGCGAATAGCGGTTTTGCAGACCGCGACCTTACCACTTGGCTACCCCGCCATTGGTGTGAGAAGTGAGATTAACGCGCCCAGGTAGCGTGTCAAAAGCGCAACAATTCGGCATTGGACGTTGGACGTTGTGCGTTGGACGTTTGTTTCCCTTTGAACTCGCAGTCTTCAGAACTTTTTAGTCGGGCACAAAAACGCATTCCCGGCGGCGTCAATTCGCCCGTCCGCGCGTTTCGCAATGTCGATGGCGAGCCGTTTTTCGTGGCACGCGGGGAGGGCGCGCACATTTGGGATGTCGATGGAAATGAATATATCGATTACGTCGGGAGCTGGGGACCGGCGATTCTTGGTCACGCGCCGAAAGTCGTTATCGATGCGGTGCGCGTGGCTGCTACGCGCGGATTAAGCTTTGGAATTCCAAATCCGCTCGAAGTCGAAATGGCAGAGTTGATCTGCGACTGGGTGCCGTCGATCGAGAAGGTGCGAATGGTGAACAGCGGCACGGAAGCGACGATGTCCTGCATCCGCCTAGCGCGCGCGTTCACCGGGCGCGACAAGATCATCAAGTTCGATGGTTGTTATCACGGGCACGTGGATGCGCTTCTGGTGAAAGCGGGCAGCGGCGCGCTCACCCACGGCCAGCCAAGCAGTGCTGGTGTGCCACCAACGTTTGCTGACCTCACGATTTCGTTGCCGTTCAACGATGTCGAATTGCTCACGAAAGCGTTTCGGGAAAACAAGAACGAAATCGCGGCCGTGATTCTCGAGCCGATTCCGGCGAACGCGGGTCTTTATTTTCCTGGGGAAAAATTTTTAGCAATCTTACGTGAGGAAAGCACAAGGCACGGAGCGCTATTGATCTTCGACGAAGTAATTACTGGTTTTCGCGTCGCGCGCGGCGGTGCGCAGGAAATTTACGGCGTAAAACCTGATCTGACCGCGCTGGGGAAAATAATCGGGGGCGGATTACCGGTCGGAGGATTTGGCGGACGCGCCGAAATCATGGACCAGCTTTCGCCAGAGGGTCCGGTTTATCAGGCCGGGACATTATCGGGTAATCCGCTTGCGCTCGCGGCCGGTCTGGCGCAATTGCGCGAGCTTGAACCGATCAACGGATGGCAGCTGCTTGAAGAATCGGGTGCGCAATTCGAGCAGCTCGCGCTGAACGCAATCAAAGATGCAAAGATCGACGTCACGCTTCACCGACTCGGTTCGCTGTTTTGTTTGTTCTTCGCCCCTGGGCCGATTGTCGATCTCGCCAGCGCTCAACGGAGCGACCTGAAAATGTTCGCGAGATTTTTCCACGCTTGTTTGGAGCGCGGTGTTTATTTCGCGCCGTCGCAGTTTGAGACCGGATTTATTTCGACGGCGCACACTGCGGAAGACATCGAGCGTACGGGCGTTGTTGTACGCGAGGTACTAGCCGCATTGTAGGGGAAACTGACAGCTTCCCCTACAGACTAATCTCTTGATTGAATTCCATGAAACATCGAGAGATTCCTCGACTTCCGCCTTCGCCAAGGCTACGGCGGACAGGTCGCTCGGAATGACAGAATGGGGTGGATCGGAATGACAGAATAGCGCCCGACATGACAAGCATGACAAACTCGCGAATTCGCCCGGTGGCGAAATTCTTTTTTGACGGAGACAAAAAGTTCTTTGTCAAAGGCGTCACCTACGGTCCTTTCAAGCCGGACGCAGAAGGAAATTACCTTGGCCAGCCTGAGCAGGTCGATAGCGATCTCGTTCTCATGCGCCAGGCCCGTCTGAATGTTGTGCGGATTTACCATGCGCCGCCGCGCTGGTTTCTCGATCGTTGTGCTGCCGCCGGGATGCGGGTGCTGGTGACGCTTCCCTGGGAAAAACATATCGAGTTCTTGCGTGAAAGATCGACCCGCAAACAAATCGCCGAAGGCGTTCGCGCCGCCGTGGCGTCACATGCAGGGCATCCTGCAATCTTTGGTTACCTGGTTGGCAACGAGGTATCGAGTACGATGGCGCGCTGGCTCGGCGCGCGGCGCGTGATTGAATTTGTAGAGGAATTAATTCGCATCGGGCGCACAATCGATCGTGATGCGCTCTTTTCCTACGCCACGTATCCGCCGACCGAATATCTGCTGCCACAAAATGCCGATTTTTGTTGTTTTAATGTTTACCTTCACAACCAACAAGATTTCGAGGGTTACCTGCTGCGGCTGCAAAATCTCACCGGCGAGCATCCCCTTATCCTGGGCGAATTCGGCATGGACACCATCCGGCATTCGCAGGACGAACAGGCCGAAATGCTCGGTTGGCACATCGATAGCGTGGTAAAATGCGGTCTGGCTGGAACCATTTTTTTTACATGGACGGATGAATGGTTCACTGGCGGCGAGGAAATTACAGACTGGGCATTTGGCATCGTTACGCGAGAGCGCAAACCCAAGAAGGCCTTCTACACGCTTGAAGAAAAACTGGGGCGAAACGATTCCACCTTACCCCACCGTCCCTTGCCGCGGACGCCGTTAGTTTCGGTCATTGTTTGTTCGTACAACGGAGGCAAAACTCTTGCGGCGTGCCTCGATTCGTTAGGCAAACTGAACTATCCCGAGTACGAAGTTATTCTCGTCGATGACGGCTCGACCGATGACACGGCCTACATTGCGGCGCAGTTCCCGCAGGTCCGCTACATTCACCAGAGCAACCATGGGTTGAGTCACGCCCGCAACACCGGGGCCGCCGCCGCCAAAGGCGAAGTGCTCGCCTACACCGATTCTGACTGCATGGCAGACGTGGATTGGCTGTATTATTTGATCGGCACACTTGTTAGCGGAGATTACGCTGGAGTGGGCGGACCGAACATCACACCGCCGGCACAAAATTGGATCCAAGCGTGCGTTGCTGCGGCACCCGGCGGTCCAAGTCATGTTCTGCTTACTGACGTAATCGCCGAGCACATTCCCGGTTGTAACATGGCTTTTTACCGGTGGGCGTTCGAAAGCGGGGGCGGCTTCGATCCCGAATATCGCAAGGCTGGGGACGACGTCGATTTTTGCTGGCGAATTCAGCAGGCTGGCTGGGTCATTGCTTTCAGTCCAACTGCGATTGTCTGGCACTACCGACGGTTTACTCTTCGCGCTTTCCTAAAACAGCAGGATGGCTACGGCGAAGCGGAATCGCTGCTGCGTTTCAAACATTTAGTTTTCTTTGGCCCCACCGGCACTGCGAAATGGCGCGGCCAAATCTACGGGACGCCGCGCTTCAGTTGGTTTGTGAATCGTCCGGTGATTTACCACGGAATGTTTGGGGAAGGATTTTTTCAATCGATTTATCCTGCGCCGCAATCGGATGTAGCCGCGTACCTGAGCAGTATTGAATGGTTCGCGCTGACAATTTTTCTCTTCGGTTTGGGAATTTTCCTACCAGCGCTGCGCATCGTTCCCTACCTCATGCTGGGCGGTACCCTGTGCGTGGCGCTTTCGTACATGGTGCGGGCTCAGATTGAGCCGAAATTCGACACGGTGCGCGCGCGACTGCTTGTGATGCTCCTGGCATTTGTCCAGCCGCTCGTGCGCGGATTTTCTCGCTATTTCACCTGGCTACGCTTCAAACGCACACCGGCAAACGTGATTCGGAAGCACGAACATTTGGCGGAGCGGGACCGCTTCCCTCGCAGCCTGAGTCGCCGAGTTTTTTGGAGCGACCAGGGCAGGGACCGTCACTATTTACTTGGGGCAATCTTTCAGTTGTTGGATGAAGAAGGCTGGCGCTATTCCACCGACAGCGGATGGAACGAGTGGGACATTCAGATCTACGGGAATTTCTGGTGGAGCATAGCGCTCCAAACCGTCACGGAATACCACGGCGGCGGGAAATGTTTAACCCGCGTTCGGCTTCGCGACCGGCTCGTCACCACCACGATCATTTTTAATTTGGTCGCTGTAAGTCTGTTGATCTATCGCCAGCTCAACATTTCTCATGTCGATCTGTGGTCTATTGTTCCCTACGCGCTGTTTTTGCTCTTTCTGTGGACGCGAGCGCGCGCACTAAAATCGCGAGTAGCAGAACTGGTCGATGTCGCAGCGCACCGCGCAGGTCTGCAGCGAGTGATGCGCAAAGGTAAGATCGCCGCGCCAACAGCAGAGCCAGAGATTCCCGTTGCAGTGAATGTGAGCGACCCCGCGACGCCGAATTTGCCATAAATCCCAACGGCGTCCGCCGCGGCAGACGCCCTACAATAAAACAGCCTTACCTCTGCCGCGTTCGATTCTGCCAATTCGTTTTGCCGACAAGATCGACTTTGCCCGCTGCGCATCTTGCCGCGCGACGATCACCACCATCCCGATGCCCATGTTGAAGACTTGGTACATTTCCTGTGCATCGACGTTTCCATTTTGCTGCAAGATTTGGAAGATGCGTGGGACCTTCCAGCTTTTCGTTTCGATGATTGCATCACAATTTGGAGGGACAATCCGAGGGAGATTGTCGATGAGACCGCCGCCGGTGATGTGGGCGAGACCTTTGATCATCCGAGTCGGAACTTTTGCCAGAAGCGGCTGATAATTTTTGTGCACGCGCAACAGCTCTTCGCCCACAGTGATTTTTGATCCCGAAAGACGCGAATTGACCGTCAGGCGCATTTTTTCGAAGAAAATTTTTCGCGCCAGCGAATATCCATTTGTGTGAAGTCCATTCGACGCGAGGCCGAGAATGACGTCGCCCGGCTGAATTTTGCTGCCGTCGATGATCTTCGTTCGATCGACGACGCCGACGATGCAGCCGGCAAGATCATATTCGCCTTTGCGATACATCCCCGGCAACTGTGCGGTCTCGCCGCCGAGTAAGGCGCAACCGGCCGATCGGCAGGCTCGCGAAAGTCCACGCACCAGTTGGCGGAAAACGTTCGGTTCGAGTCTTTCGCACCCGATATAATCCAAAAAGAAAAGTGGGCGCGCGCCGAGCACAGCGATGTCGTTCACACAATGATTCACCAAATCGGCACCGACGGTGTCATGTTTATTCATTGCGAAGGCGATTTTCAATTTTGTGCCGACACCATCGATGCTCGACACAAGTACCGGCTCGCGCATCCCGGAAAAATTGTCGCGAAACAGTCCGCCGAATCCGCCGATCTTCCCAAGAACTTGCGGGCCGTGAGTTTTCTTCACGAGCGACTGAATTTGGCGTTTCAGTCGATTGCTAAGATCAACATCGACGCCCGCACGCGCGTAGGCTTTCTTTCGCGCGGTCATCCCGAGCGGCGGAGACGGCGAGGGACCTCACACAGGCTCTGTTGATCACGCCTACGAACATGCGTGATCCAAGCTTCGTGGGCGAGGTCCTTCGCTTCGCTCAGGATGACACGCATGAAGAAATCATTTCAAATCGGCGAACAAAGTTGGTTGCGCTTCCTGATCAGCAAGCGCTTTGGCGCGGTGCTCGCGTTTTTCCATGATAAACTTGTCCAACGCGGGATCGACGGGCAGGGGATAGTCACCAGTAAAACAAGCCAGGCAAAAACTGTTCAACGGCCTACCCGTCGCTCGCACCATGCCTTCCACATCGAGATAGCCCAGGCTGTCCACGCCAAGATATTTGCAGATGTCTTCCATCGACATCTGATTTGCGATCAATTTTTCAGGATCAGGAAAATCAATTCCGTAGTGACAGGCGAAACGGTGTGGCGGACAGCTCACACGCATGTGGACCTCTGTCGCTCCAGCCTCGCGCAGGTTCACCACGCGCGCTCGTGCGGTCGTGCCGCGCACGATGGAATCATCCACAACTACGACGCGTTTCCCGGCGACGATTT
>QHPG01000086.1 GCA_003219005.1 Verrucomicrobiota bacterium | reverse complement strand
CAGCCTCGACAACACTTACTCGGAAGAGGAAGTGAAAAATTTCTACGCCCGCATCCAACGGCTCTTGCCTGACGAAAAAATTCCGGTGGTAATCGAGGCAAAGGTGGACGGCGTTGCGGTTTCCCTCATTTACGAAAGTGGGAAACTGCGGCAGGCGGCCACACGCGGAGATGGAAACATGGGCGACAGTATCACACAAAACATCCGCACGATCCGCTCGGTGCCGGAGCGTCTGCGCGACGGCACGCCGAAACTTCTGGAAGTGCGCGGCGAAGTTTACATGGACAGAAAAGGCTTCGAGAAACTTAATGAGGAACGCAAGAAGCAGGGGCTGCCGCTGTTTGCAAATCCGCGTAACGCCGCGGCCGGTTCGCTTAAGCAACTCGACCCGGCGATCGTGGCGAAACGCCCGCTGGGGATAGTCCTTTACGGAACCGGGGCAACTAAAGGAGTCGACGTCGATCTTCACTCGGAAATTTTTCCACTGCTAAAGAAGCTCGGCTTGCCAGTCACTGAGCGCTGGTGGGTAGCCGAATCAGTCGAGGAACTTTTGGATGCGATTCACGAGCTGGACGGCATCCGCCACAAGTTTGCTTATCAAACCGACGGCGCGGTCGTGAAAGTGAATTCCTTTGCGCAGCGCGAGCGCCTCGGATTTACAGCGAAATCCCCGCGCTGGGCGATCGCTTACAAATATGCCGCCGAACGCGTCCAGACGCGTTTGAAGAACATCATCATTCAAGTCGGGCGGACTGGAATTCTCACACCGGTCGCTGTGCTCGAACCAGTCCTTGTGAGTGGAAGCACCGTCGGGCGCGCGACGTTGCACAACGAGGACGAAATCAAACGCAAAGACATCCGCATCGACGACACGGTTGTGATTGAGAAAGCCGGCGAAGTTATTCCAGCAGTTGTGGAGGTGGTGAAATCGCAACGGCCGCGCGGCGCGAAACCGTTCCACTTTTCCGAGCACATTCACGGCAAATGCCCGGTGTGCGGCAGACCTATCCGGCGCGACCCGGAGTTTGTCGCATGGCGCTGCGAAAATCTGCATTGCCCGGCGCAGACAACACGCCGCGTCGAATTTTTTGCCGCGCGCGGCGCGCTCGACATCGAAAGTGTGGGTGGAATCGTCGCTGACAAATTGGTCGAGCGCGGTCTCGTGCGGGAGCCTCTGGATTTGTTCGAGCTAAAGGTCGATCAACTCGCCAAATTGAATCTCGGCACCGAGGACGCCCCGCGTGTCTTGGGCGAGAAAAATGCCACCAAGGCGATTCACGCGATCGAGCGCGCCAGAACTTTGCCGCTCTCGCGCTGGCTTTTCGCTCTCGCGATTCCAGACGTGGGAAAAACCACTGCAACACAGCTCGCCCGATTTCATGAGAGCATCGACGATGTGGCTAATTCACAATTGCTCCACGACGTCTTGGATTATCACGAGAAGCGGGAGCACAAAGAATCCGCCAAAGAAATCGCCGAACGATTGATCAAGACCGGGTTTGCCAAGCGATCCAAAAGCAAAGCGGAAAAGGACGGCATCGTCACCGAAGTTGGGCCAGTAGTCGCTGAAAGCGTTCTCGACTTCTTTGCCTCGGCGGCAGGCAAGAAAATTCTGCGGCGGATGAGGGAACTGCGAATTCAGCCAAAGAGCGAAAAAGTCTCGGCGAAAAAAAAGGCGGAATTGCCGCTAGCTGGTAAGACTTTTGTCCTCACAGGAACCCTTCCTTCAATGACGCGCGAGGAAGCCACCGAAAAAATTGAAGCGCTCGGCGGCCACGTCACCGGCAGCGTGAGCAAGAAAACCGATTACGTCCTCGCCGGCGCCGAACCAGGGAGCAAGTTTGATAAAGCGAAAGAGCTTGGCGTTCGGATCATCGAGGAAGCCGAGTTCCGAAAGATGGTGCCGCGCTAAACTCTGCGCTAGCGTGTGGCCACTTGCTAGGGTGTGGTTTGCGCTGCGGACTCAAGCTTCAGCGGCATCGCACGGTTTGCGTCGGCTGCTGTGGGAACCTGTGTGCCATCGGATAGCATCCGGCCCACTTGTAAAAGAATGTCTCCGCGTTTGATTCCAGCACGGGCAGCCGGCGTGTCCTCCATGACCTGCGTCATTTCCGCGCGCGAACCTTCCACCGGTTCAGGCGCCTCCGAAATATTGCCTCCGATCCAGCCGTGCCTGGCCTCGCCGAAACGAACAAAATCGCTGCGGATTTTCTCTGCCGCTTCGATTGGGACGGCGTAACAGGCCGAGTTGTTCTCGAGACTGCTGACCACGATGCCAACGACCTCGCCTTTCATATTCAACAATGGTGCGCCCGCTTCTCCGCGTTGCGTCGGGAGATTGACGCGCAGATGGGTCGTGGAAAAATAGCGGCCCAGATATTTGTGATCGAAACCGGCGACCATCCCGAAATTAGGCGTTTCCGGCAAATCTAAAGGATAACCGACCGCCACCACGGGGGTCGCCACTTCCAATTCTTCCGATTTACCAATTGGCAGGGCTGGCGTGGTCTCATCGATCTTTAACATGGCCGTCCCACTCCGAATGTCTGCCAAAAGTTGACGCGCCGGATATTTCTTGCCGGCGAATTCGATGGTGAAATTTCCCGCTTCACCTCCCACTGTATATGCGGTGTAAAGCGTGCCTGTGGGATCGATGAAAAATCCCGTGCCGCAAATTTCGCTGTGTTCATCGACGCCATGAATCTTCACCACCGCTTTGGCGCAGCGCTCAAAGATTTCTCTGACCTGATGGCTGATGGCCGTAGCGGACTGCTCCTGTGCAAGGAGCAGGCTCCCGCCCGAGAGGAAAATCAGCGCGAATGCAATTACGCTGTGCTTAGAACCTGAAAGTGGGCTCATAACTCACGGGGACGCTATCGAGCACGTAACGCGGAGGGGCGGCTCGGTGAGTCTGGGCGCTTTCATGAAAAGTGCGAACCGGCTGCGTCCTGAGAATCTGCATGGAGACCGGAGATGCAAGGTTCAATTCTCCCTCGGCATTCACCGGCGTCGATAAGGCCGGCGGACTCTGGAGAGCGACGCGAGCCGTCTCGGGTTGCTGATAAATCTTTAGCGAGATGACAGCGGCGCAAACGAGGACCGCGGTGACAGCAGCGGGATACGAGACCAGCGAACCAACATTCAGGCCCAACGCGAAGGCGTGAGCGCGTTCCAAGCAGATGCGCCAAAGCGGCTGACGAAGCAACTCATCGCGCTGCCGGCGATGAAATTCGTGAAGGAAACTTTCAAAGTAACCCGGTGGCGGTTGCTCGTGTCGCTTCAACCGAAGAAGCGTTGCGATTTCCCTATCGTCAAATTCGTCCATCTTTAGCGCCGGTTAAGAAACAGGATTTTTCCGAAATTCGTCCAGATAATTTTGCAACTGCCGATTCGCGTAGAAGAGCCTTGAACGTACCGTTCCTTCCGAGACGCGCAAGATCTTACTGATTTCCGCATGAGGCATCCCCTGGATATGGAACATGGTGACCACGGCTCTGTGATCATCAGACAATTTCATCATGGCCTCGTTCAATCTTCGCTGCAGCTCGGAGAGGTCCGCTTCGCGCACCGGACTGCTGGTCGCCGTGGCTTCCATGAATTCCCTGTCGTTTTGAATGCTCGCGTCCACGTCGTCCAGGCTGAGTTGAAACCGCCGTCCGCGTTTCTTGAGAAAATTCAGCGTCATGTTCACCGCGATGGAGTGAACCCAGGTGTAGAACGACGATTTCCCCCGAAAACCGCGGATCGCTTTATAGGCTTTGGCGAAAATGTCCTGTAAGAGATCGTTCGTATCCTCGTGGTTCGAGGTCATGTTATAGACGAGACCGTAGAGCCGCGGCGTGTATTTGATGACCAGCTCATCAAAGGCTGCCGCGTCGCCCGCCTGCGTGCGCTTCACCAACTCCTGATCTGGGTCGACCCTCGGCTGGTCCATTGTCTCGCGCTTAGACTTAGCACGAGCCTGCAAACCGGACGACAACAAATCGGAAATCCGGCGAGCGGGGAAGGCGAGAACTCGATCCATTTTATATAATCCTGCGGTCGATCACCGCCGGTCGCGGAGCGACATCAACCAGAGCAAGTTCCCCAGCGCGGCGATAAATGCCGCTATATACGTGAGCGCGGCCGCGTTGAGCACATTGTTCACGCCAGCAGTTTCAGTTCCCGGCTGCACAATGCCCATCTCGCGCAAAATAATTTTCGCCCGGCGCGAAGCATCGAATTCCACCGGCAACGTGATTAATTGGAAGACGAGCAGAATCAGGTAGCAGTAAATGCCGAGCGTGATCAGGCCGGTGATCCTGAAGAAAAGGCCGCCGATGATGATGAATGGCAGCATTTGCGATGCGACCATCGTCACCGGCACAATCGCCATGCGCGCCTTCAGCGGCGCGTATGCTCGGGCGTGTTGAATCGCGTGCCCGGTCTCGTGCGCAGCGATCCCCAGTGCCGCTACCGACGGCGTATGATAAACATTGCTCGACAGGTGCAGTTTCTTGTCTCTCGGATCGTAATGGTCGCCGAGAAAATTGTTCGTCTCGACGACATCCACATCATGAATTTGGGCCGCCTGCAGAATTTCGCGCGCGCACTCTGAGCCGGTGATGTTCGAGCTTGCCCGCACCTCGCCCCATTTCCGGAACGCGCTCGACACACGGATCTGCGCCCAAATCCCGATGACCAACGGGACGCCGATGTAAAGCAGCCAGTGAGACCCCAAACCAAAACCGTATGGATAAAACATGTCGATCCCAATTTAACGCGGCAAAGCGACTTGTCACTTTACCGCTGGGAAATTAGACGCTCGGCCGCGTTGCACGTTCATTTAGGTGTCATTCCGAGCGAAGCGAGGAACCTCCCGCAGGGTGATGGAATCACGCTCCAGCCTAAGCGTGTGCAATCTTCATAGGCGAGATCCTTCGCTACGCTCAGGATGACCACGCGTGTGAGCGTGGTCAAATTTCCAGCTGCTTCGGGAACCGTGAGAGAATCCTGCAACCGGTTTTCGTAACCAAAACCACGTCTTCCACGCGCACTCCTCCCAACCCGGGATAATACAGCCCCGGCTCAACCGTGAGCACTTGTCGATCTTTCAGCGTCACCTTCTGCAAACGCGGATGCTCATGAATTTCCAACCCGAGTCCATGACCAGTGCCATGAAAAAATCCCACGCGTCTGCCCTTGCGAATCGTAGTCGGAAAACCGCGCCTGGCGAAAAATTCCTGGATCGCCTTATGAATTGTCATTCCGTCCACGCCCGCTTTGACCTTTTTTAGAGCCAGCGCTTGTCCAGCTTTCACCGTGTTCCAAAGTTTTCGCTGCGCGTCGCTCGCGCGACCGCGCAAAACCGTGCGCGTCATGTCGCCAAAATATCCGGTCTTCGCATCGCGCGGGAAAACATCGAGGATGATCAGTGAATCGGCGTAAAGCGGTCCGAAGCCGCGTTCATGGGGGTCGCAGGCCTGGTCGCCACCGGCAACGATCGTGCCTGTCGGAATGCCGCCCGCGCGCAAAATTGCGGAATCGATTTCCGCGCGAAGCATTTCGGAAGTCAGCGTTTTGCCGTTCCAGCGCAATCGTTTTCCAGAGCCAGCCTTGGACGCTTTCAAGACTTCAATCGCGCGTTTGAGTCCTTTTTCCGTGATCCGCAAGGCCTGCTCCATCATTGCAACTTCCTTGTTCGACTTGGCTTCCCGCCCCGGCCAAAACAACCCGCTCGTCGCGCGGACTCGAACTTTGTTCGCAGCGAGTTCCCCCATGTAACCAAGCGGAAAATTTGCGGGCACAACCGCCGATTTCACGCCGCGTTTTTTGAGAAAATGCGCGAGGACTTTTTCATATGGCGGCGCTTTTTTCGATTTTCCCTGCACTTCGCGCTCGAGCTCGCTGAACATGATGAACTCATCCGCATCGGCCTGTTTGCGCCCGCGATCGATTTCCAAATCGCTTAACACCAGCGTGCGCTTGCCGTTTCGCTGTAGAAATATAAATGGATCCGGCGCCCAAAACTTCGTCGCGTAAAGCATGTCGGGATCAATCTCGCTCGCCGCGACGATCAACCTTGGAGTGTCATGTTTAGTTTTGCTCATAATCAGTAGTCAGAGATTCCTCGACTTCGCTCGGAATGACAATGGAAGTAGAGCATGTCGGGATCAGTCTCGCTCGCCGCGACGATGAAGCACGGTGTTTTGCTTTTTCTTTTGCTCATTGGTTTTGACCACTCACATGCTCCCGGTTGCCATGGTTGTCATCCCAAGCGAAGCAAGACACCTCTCGCAACATGCCGCTTCACACAAGCAAAATTCGAGTGACGCGTCACTCAATGTGTGGTCCTTCGCCCTCTGCGCGGCTCAGGATGACCCTTGTAGCCCCTTAGCTCCTTCGCACTTCCAGTTGCTTTCGCAAAATCCAATGCAGCAGCACAAGTAATCCAAGCATGGATGCAACTAGGACACTTGTGTCGAAGGTAAACATGCCAAATTTGAACCCAAAATAACGTTTCTGCGGTCCGAAGAATACGTTTGGCTTTTTATCTCGGCGATAATCGTTCTGTTCCATCTCAGCCTTCGAGAGCAAGTCAGACACCTTTTGATTAACGTAGAGTTGTTCGGCCGTGATCGGGCCCTTTGCGTCCTTAAAGACCGAGGCATCGAATTTCTGTTTCCCGGCGATGACGGGATCTACCAGCTTCAGATAGTGATCGATTTCCTTCGCGGAACGGCCTTCGAGGCCCGAGAGCAGTGCCAATACGTCCTTCAAATCATTGAGGCGCGCGCGTTGCTCAGGGGTGTTGGCTTTGGGCGCGAGCTGTTGAATTTCGTCATTAGCTCGATCCTGGCGTCGCGTGAGCGGATTGAGCCTGGCTTGAGCGACAATCATCTCTTCGTAAGACCAGCGCATGGCGATGAATTGACAGACAAATGGCACCTGCAGCTTGCTCTCCGACTTTATGGTTTTGTTCGTGTCCGGATGTTCGGTCAACCAATGTGAGAGCGAGTAAAGCAGAGTAAGGTTCCGGTTCATGTCCTCGTATTTGATCAATGCGCCGCCCATGATGATCTGCGGAATCAGAATGAGCGGCACGATGTTCGCCGCGGTTTTCGGGTCAGCCACCAACGAAGAAATGAGCAGACCCAGCGCCACACCACTCATCGCGGTCATAAACATGATCCCAAGATCAATCCAGAACATTCCTCGGATTTGCAGAAGGGAATTGCCGATCAGAACAAAAAGAATGCATTGAACCAGGGCAAAGACGCCGAGAGTGAGCATCTTCGAAATAACGTAGTACGATAAGCGAACCTTGATGTTGCGTTCGCGTTGCAGGACAGGCCGATCGCGGATGATGTCGTCGGCGCTATTGGTCAGGCCAAGAAACATCGCCACGATGAGGCCGAGAAACAAAAACGTTGGAATGTGATAAGCAGAAGCGAAATCGTATGTCCCGTTCTCTGAATAACGCAGGATGGTCGCAATCAGCAACGCCAGGATTGGCGAAACACCGATCGTAATGACGAGGTTAGCGCGGTTGCGCAGTTTGCTTATGAAAGAACGCCGCAGCAGCGTGCGAAATTGAGTCCACTCATCGTGCCAGCGAAGTGGGAGCCGCTTTCTTTGGACCGGCGCGACAGGCAACGGCGCGGCCGGCTCCTGGCGCAGGGAAACTTGTTTGACGTCCTGAATCAATCGGAACGCTTCGTACTTGTCACGCCAGAAGTCCGGTGAATAACGCCGCGACGCGATGAGCTGGCCGCGGCTGTTTTCTTCGTAAATGATATCGCCACTTAAATCGCGCAGCGGCGTCTCCAGCACATCAAAAATGAATTCCGGCCGGGTCGTTCCGCACGATGGACACGCGCCCAGTTCCGCTCCGAACTGATGTTGGTGTTCCGCCTCGGCAAAATAGCGCAGCATGTCGGACGGCGTTCCGAAAAAGACGAGGCGCCCGCCTTTGTCGAGCAAGATCGCTTTGTGAAACATATGGAAAAGTTTCGAGCTTGGCTGGTGAATCGTGACGATGACGATTTTGTTGTGCGCCAGGCCCCGAATAATTTCCATGACGTGCTCGGAATCTTTTGAGGAAAGGCCGGAAGTCGGCTCGTCGAACAGATAAACGTCCGACATCCCGAACATATCGAGCCCGATGTTCAGACGTTTTCGTTCGCCACCGCTCAGTAATTTCCTTTCCGGGCTGCCGACCACCGCGTCCCGGCGTTCGCCTAATCCAAGCTCGATTAGCTTTGCATCCAGTCTTCGGTTGCGGTCGCGGCGTGAGAGGTGCGGCGCGCGAATCGCTGCCGCAAACAGCAGATTTTCGCCAATGGTAAGGTGTTCGTCGAAGGCGTCCTGCTGGGGCATATAACTGACGTACTGTTTCAAGACGTCGATATTCTGGTAGAGCGACTGTCCATTGAGGATGACCTCTCCGCTGGTCGGTTGGAGCTGACCGGCTAGCACTCGCAGCAGCGTGCTTTTTCCCGAACCGCTCGCGCCCATCACGCAAACAAGCTCGCCGCGCGAGACGCTAAATGAAATTCCGTCCAACCCAATCTCGCCTTTGCTAAAACGGTGCGTTACTTCGTTTACCTCGAGGGTGCGAATGATGTTGCGTTCTTCCTCGATGATTCGTTCCGAAAAGTTGCACCGCAGAATTTGTCCGACGTCGATTCGAATCGTATCGCCGTCCTTCAGCTGCGCGGTCGTGCGCACGGGCTCGTCACGGACCATGATCGGACGATCCGCTTCGATGACCTCCAATTGGCCGACGCGCTGATCGTAGTCGCAGAAAATCTTCAACACCACATCACCGCTCGTGCCCGGGGAAAGCAGAATATCGTCAGCTTGAAGACGGCTCGGGTCGTTCGACACCAAATAC
>QHPG01000085.1 GCA_003219005.1 Verrucomicrobiota bacterium | reverse complement strand
CGCTTCGCTCAGAATGACATTTGTAAAAAGGATTCTAATGATTCCGTTGCCGTTCGGCTCGGATTCGTTTGAGCAGCTCGGTGTGGGTTCGTTCAAGGTCGTTAGCAAATTTCAATCGCGCGTCCAGGGCTTCTGGATAAATGTTGAATCGTTTTCGCAATTTCCTCGTGGCCGGATCGTAAAAGAAGGAAATGTCCTGGTCGAGATTCGGCACGATCAGTTCGTCACTTAATTTTTGATAGCGCGCCATGCGGCTCAGTCCCCAGCGGATAACCGATTCGTCGTTGCGCAGCGCGGTGAGCGTCTCCAAGTCGAGAAGCTGGATGCCGCCGGCTTGCAGCATCGTGGCGAAGTCGCCGGGACTGTAGTCGGTCGTAAAAACAAACGGATGCAGCGGCGGCATCTCACCGGCGTCGAGGGCGCGCCGAAACTCCGCGGCATCGCGTTGTTGTTCCGCGCGGTTAGTTTTGTTGCTCTCGATTCCGTCGCGCAGCGTTCGCTCGATCGACGCAAGGATTCGGTCGTGCCGTTCTGCATCCTGCTGACGTTGCTGATAATTGTTGAGCCAAAACGCAGCGTAAACGCCGACGAATACCAAAACTAATTCGGCAATCCAGCCGCCGAAGTGCGAGAAACGTGAGCGTTTTTCAGTTGTTTGACTCATGATTCACGGAAACAATTGAATCAATGAGACAATCATGGTCAGTCAACAATTTGACCGATTTCGCCGTGCGATCGATCCAAAGGGCGCAGGCGGATGATTCGCCGTTTTATCATTTGAGATTCGATCGCGTGTTTCCGGATGATTTCTACGCGGCGATGTTGGAAGCAATGCCCGTGGGGGACGGCGGCTACCGGGCCCTGTCTGGCAAAGCTAAAGTAAGGAATGTCACACCCGAGGGAAAGCCGACCCGCACCAAGATCGATCTTTTCCCGGAATACATCCGCCACTTGCCGCCGAAAAAACGCGAGGTCTGGGACCTCGCGGGCCGAATCCTCCGCTCCAAAGAGCTGGGAAAAGCTTTCGTAGAGCGACTCGCGCCCGGCTTAAAACGCCGGTTCGGAGCCGATTTTGCGAAGGTGCGAATGTATCCAGTGCCAATCCTGACTCGCGACACTGCCGGATACTTCATTACCGCACATTCAGACACACTCTGGAAGGGCATCACCGTCCAGTTCTACCTGCCGCCCGACAATGCGACGCAGCAGATCGGCACGATTTTTCACGAGGCATTACCGAATGGCAAGAAGCCGAAAAACGCGCAGATGCTATTCTCGCCAAATTCAGGCTACGCGTTTGCCGTTGCCGATAATACCTGGCATTCGGTCGGTCTGGTTGGGCCTGAGGTAAAGACGCGCGACAGTATTCTGCTCACTTACTTTGTCGATGCCGGACCGTGGAGATTTTTGCGCAATCGCGGACGACGGCTGCAAAATGTTTTGCTCAATGAGTTGCGCAATTTGAAGCGCAATTAACGCGACCGCGGGCGACTCCGCCTGATGCGGACAAGCTCAGCTCTTTCCGCAGTTACTTGGGGAGCTTTGATGCGATCACGTCGATCTTTTCGATCGAAGGTGATTTCGCCAGAAGATCGGCTGCTTTCTCCATCAAGGCTTGCGCTACCTTGCCATTGAGATGCGCATCTCGCCCGGAGTCGTCCGCGAACGTGTCGAAAATTCCGTACCTGGACGGCCCGATTTTAATTGCAAACCACGACACTGTTTTCGGCTCGGCCTCCACTAATCCCTGTCCAGCCTGTAAGAACTTCTCCACTTCCGCTTCCTTGCCCGGCTTCGCCTCCAGCACTACCCACAATGCCTTTTCATTCATGATTCATCCTCCTTGTAAACCTTGCATCGCATATTCCGCTCAACGAGGCAACGATTGTTCCATGTTCGCCAGCGCATACGCAGCGACTGCGACGACAGCGGAATTTTCCGCCAATTCTTTCGGGACGATCTTGTCCAGCGTATCAGCGGCCGTGTGGTGAAAATTGAAATAGAAACGGCTGTCTTGAATCGGACTAAAACAGGGCACGCCGGCTTTCTCGAACGGCCCGATGTCAGCGCCACAGTGTTCGACAAGATTCAGGACGCCCGCGCCCGAGTCCTGCAAAATTGCCGCCACCGGCGCGAGCATCTGTTTCACTTCTGGTTTTCCCTTGATGTTGACGCCCAGTGGGTGACCGGCGCCGTTATCTGTTTCCATGGCCGCAAAATGATCCTCTCTTCCATGATCTTTTGCGTACTGTTTTGAGCCGCGCGATCCATTCTCTTCGTTCATCCACGCGATCACGCGAATCGTGCGCTTCGGTTTGAGATGAAGCTTTTCGATCAGATTCGCGGCTTCCATGGAAACCGCGACGCCTGCGCCATCATCGATCGCGCCAGTGCCCAAGTCCCACGAGTCCAGGTGACCTGAAACGATGACCACTTGTTCGGGATGTTCGCTGCCTTTGATGTCACCGATGACGTTGTAACTCTCGACGTCCGGCAATTGCTGCGGTGTAAGAACCAATCTCATTTTCACCGGTCCTTGTCGGACCAGATCCGCAATCAAGTCTGCATCCTCCGCCGTGACTGCGGCGGCTGGAATTTTCGGTGCGTCATTTGCGTAATCTGTCTGTCCAGTATGTGGAAGCCGATAATCGGCGCCGCCTACCGACCGAATCAAGCACGCGACAGCGCCCAGTCGCGCCGCTGCACTCGGGCCGTCGCTGCGATAAACAACCGCTTCGCCATACGCTTCGCCCGCACGACCTTCCGCGGCCATTTGTTTGTCGAAGGGATAATTGAAGAGCACAATCTTGCCTCCGACTTTGTAGCGGCCCAACGACTTCAGTTCATCAAAATTTTTTACCGCGACGACTTCGGACGTGAGACCCTCCGGCGAAGTGGCCACGCTTGCCCCTAGCGCGCACAAAACAATTTTTTGCGTCGTGTTCTCCGCCTGTCCTGGAAATTGAACGAGCGCTGCCGTTTCCTCGCCGCGCACCCAATGCGGCACCATGACTTTTTCCAACTGCACTTCACAGCCGATCGCTTTCAATTCGTTCGCGACATATTCGACCGCCTTCGCCGCTTGTGCCGAACCGCTCAATCGCGGCCCGATGTTATTCGCGAGATGCGCGACCTGCCGGTAAGCGTAGTCGCTGTTCAGAGCTGCCTGCTGCAATCGTTTCAGTTCTCCGAGCGTTTGCGGTGAAAAAACAACCGGCGTGGCGGTCGGCGTCGGCGTAGCAGTTGATCCCGATGACGCCGGCTGTTGTCCAAAAGATCGAGTCATCCACAATAAAAAAAAGAGCGTAACAGCAGCAGTTGAGCCTAGACGCATAGCCAGAGATTCCTCGACTTTGCTCGGAATGACAACAAGGGCGAAGTGCCGATCACGAATCCCGGATCACTATTTTTTATTCCAGCCGGCCTTCATCGAAATCAATGAAGTCAGGAATAGTGCAAATATCGTCGCGATCGGCGATTCCTTGCTCTCGCTTTCGTTGCTCCAATCGCGGTGTCACTGAATCACGCCACCCGAGTTTGGAAGCGAATCCGTTCCAGACAAATAGATCGCCCTCGTTGAGGCGACGTCCTTTTTCGAAACACCATGCGAGAATTTCTTCATCCGTTCCGCCTTGTTTCACGCGCTCAACCAAGTCGCGATAATGCACGCGCAAAAAATTGCAGCACACCCCATCTGCCGCTTTCATCGCGCCAAGATTCTCGTGATAGTCCTCATGCAGTTCACCACGCGCATGTAGCCGAATCTTGTCCAGCATCCGCGGGAAATACATCATACCTTTGGTCATCTCTTTTGGGCTTTTCGGATAAGTCGGCATAGCTAAATGAATCGCATCAGTCGCGGCGGCGCAATATCCGATCAGTTGGTGTCGCCGTTGGTCAACGTTAAAATCCGCTGCCGTTTGGCGCCGTAATCGAGAGAATGAAACCGCCGGATTTCATCGAGTCGACGCACGCCGTTCAGAGTGTCTAGATAACGCGTGTAGCTTGCGGCGAGCCGGCTTGTCTCGAGATAACGGCCCCGCAGATTTGCGTCGCGAAATGCCTCCGGGCATTGCCGCGCGAAAAGATGAAACCGCAGCCAGCGCCGGTCAGTTCGCGAAACGCGCTGGGATTTCCGGAAAAAAGCGACAAACAGGAGGAGAACAAGATAGGTATCCACCTGCGCCTGGAGCTCAAGGTTGCGCGCGAAATCTTCGGAAGCAATCTCGCGAATTCCATTTTTGAACTGAAGCGCAGCATGCAGCGCGTGATTAAGTTCTTCGACGAACATGATCAGCGACCGGATATTGCGATCGCCCAAACCCGCGCGCGGATCGTGTTGCTCAAGCTGTTCAATTAGCCAGCGCGAATAGTAAATGCCGACATAAAGCTGGTCGCCCGCGCGGCGCAGGAACGTGCGCGCGAGATCGCTCAATTCGCGCGCGGATTTCCCAGCGAGCATCGACAATTGCGCGCAACGCGTCCGATCAATCAGACAATCTTCCAGATTGATCCCCACCTGCGCGTACGTTCGCTCGAATAATTTTTGGATTTGGCTGAAGAGCGTCTCGTTCACAAGCAAAGCGACGGGCGTGCGTCATCATCGAGATTGAGTAATTGATCGGAAAGCTGATTCAGCGCGAGGCGCACGTCGCGAAATCGATCGGCCAAGCCTTCGAAAACATCATCGAGTTCGCAGCGGCGCGCGACGGCGTGCGAGGCAACAAGTTGATAGTTCGTCCGGCCGACCTGCTCATAAAACTCGATGTCCGGTCCGCCACGCAGACTGCGCTGTCCCGCGACTGCGGGATGAAAAATGCCGCTGATGAAAAGCGAGTAATTACCAACGTGCGCCCGAAGCAAGAACGCCTGCTCGGGCGTTGCGCGGCTCAACGCAATCAGGATGTCGGAAATGTATTGTTCGGCGAGACGATGAGTTTCATCGGAGATCTGCAACCGGCTCGCGTGCGAAAAGGTTTCGAGCAACGACGCGACGTAATCGCAAAGTTTGCGGTCGCCGATCCCGCCCTGCTGCAACACGTGCCGAGCCAGCACGTAAAAATAAAACTGCGACGAAATCCGCAGATGACCGCAGTGATTCAAGATTGCGTCCACCAACCGCGGATGGTCGAGAATGGAATCGCGTGTTTCGACATCGCTCAAAAGATCGACGAGCGAGACCTGGTCCGTTTGCGAGCGCGCAAGCGTGCGCACGATGAAGTCGAAATCGGCGGCGGTAAACCGCGCCCGACAATTCGCTCTGATCATCGGGAACTCATAATGCGCGATAGACGCGCTTGTGGCAAGTCAGAGATTTTTTAGCCACGGATCGGCTCCGGCGAAACCTACCTGAACAGCAGCGACCAGCTCCGCTTCGTAGCGTTTCTAGTCGCTTCTCGTACGTCACTTTTCATGCAATCCGCTCGGTAATCGTGGCGAGGACAACAGTTTGGCGAATTCGCTCCACCGTTTCTCGGGATCGGCGCCGCTTCGTTTCTCGATGTAGTTGCGCACCATATCTTCCCCTAAATTGTAATTGATTACGTAGCTTCGGTAACGCTTGATGAATTTTACCCGCAGCTGAGCGCGGGGCGGCTCCATCACTGCGTATTTTTGCAACCATTGCACCGCGGCGTTCTCGTCGATCTCGCCGTTGATCAATCTTCGCGCGGCCTCGTTTCCGGCGTAACTGAGATCCTTCATCAAATCCTGCACGACGTAATATTCGTCTGCGCGTGATGCATCGATTCCCGCGGCTGGAAACAAGACTTCCTTCTCGAACTTCATTCGCTCGGTCTTAGTCGGGAACGCAACGTCCTTGCCGAAATTCGCGGTCCCTTCGGCGATGAGCGATTGCGGTGAGAACAGTGCGTAAACCGAAAACTCCACCCAGCCGCGATCGCGGACCAGGTTCTTTTCCAGCAGCGAATTGTAAACGTGATGACCCGGATAACCTTCGTGCGCGGCGAGATCGACCGCGCGATCGACGTAGCTCGGCAGATCGGTATTTACCTGAATCACACTGTGGAAATTGCCTTTGTACCAATTGTAACCGCCCCACGGCTTATTGGTCACGTACTCGACGGTGAAACTCTCGTTAGGCGGAAGCGAAACGTGCGCCAGCGTTCGGGAGCGGCATTCCTTTATCGCAAGTTGAAATACCGTATCGAGTTTTTCCTTCGGAATCACAAACGGCTTCCGCCAATTCTCGTAGCGCTGCCACAAGGGCGTACCGCCAGTCCGGCTCGGACCAGGAATTTTCTTATCGAGCTGAGCAACGATTTCGTCGAAGTGCAAATCCGAAAAAGTTGGCGCGACGGCGTCGTAAAGTGCGCGCGACTCGTCATCGAACTTTAATTTCTCGCCCTTCAACATCCGGACGCGCGCCGCCAGGGCGGAGATTTGTTTCTGCAAATATTCGCGTCGCAATTTGAGCATCTCATCGCCCGAATTTCCGGCGTCAGAACTCTCGACTGAAGGCGCAGCCGTTCTCTCAACTGTCAACTTCTGCATCAGCTCCGCCGTCTCAGCGCCGATCACATTCAGCGATTTGTTTTCTTTCTCCGCTTGCGTCTTCCACTCCGCCGGTCCGTAAAACGCATCGACGTAATCGGGATCATGTTCGCCAAGAGCCAGCACGAGATGAACGTACCGCTCCGCGACAGCATTCATTGTGTCCGCCGCCCGCGCGCCTGCGCGCGACATCAGCAAACCGCAAAGGATGCAGAGAAATAGTATCCGGCGCATACTGGAGATTAGGTTAACCACGCATAGACACGAATTCACACGAAGCAGGCACGGGCGATCACCTTCAATTACTCGACTTCAATTTCGCAGTATTCGCCGTGTCGAACGTGTCCGATTCGCAATGCGATTCTGTTCGCATGCGGTTGGAGTTTTGGCCAACTCGCGAAGGGTAGCACCACGATTGCGAGTTTGTAACGCGACACATCTTGTTGAGACTTCAACGCCTGATCTGTCGTGATTAATACGTCGAATTCTTTCTCAGCTGCATTGAGGAGTTCGCCATTGGAAAGGGTGGACCAGCCCATTTCGGCGGCAGTGGAGACCTCGTGCCCTGCTAGATAATTACGCAGCGGAACCGGCGTTCCCTGATCGAAGAGAATACGCACGGGCGATTACTTAACGGCAAGGCTCTTTTCCGCAAACTCGA
>QHPG01000169.1 GCA_003219005.1 Verrucomicrobiota bacterium | reverse complement strand
CCGGTCGGCATAACGAAGCCCACGATGTGCGACGGCACGCCGAAACGCTCCATCGATTCCATCGCCTTGGGCAATGCCGATTCGCTGCTCGTGGTCGCGAATGCGAGGGCCGCAGGCTCGCGCACCGCCCGAACAAATTGACGCAACGGAATCCGCGCGATCCAAATCACTAATCCAAAGATCGACAAGATGAAAATCACCAGAGCCAGATAAAGCGACCCGATCAATTTGCCGAGATTCACCAGCACGCCCGGCCCTTGCGTGCCGATCGTGTGCGCCATCGCTGCGCCGACACCAATCGGCGCAAACATCATCACGTAGTTTGTAAACTTGAACATGATTTGCGCGAGGCTCTCCATCGCGCGGATGATCGGTTTTCCCCTTTCTCCAATCGCTGAGACGGCGAGTGCGAAAAGCACACTGAACGCGACGATCTGCAAAACATCGCCGCGTACCATGGCGTCAATCACGCTGGAGGGGAACACGTGGACGATGGTTTCGACGAAAGTTTTCGGATGACTTTGCTCAATAGTTTTAATGGCGTCGATGTTCGTGGCGACGAGAGTCACGCCAGCTCCGGGCTTGATGAAATTGACAACGGCCAGTCCGATTATCAGCGCTGCGGTCGTAACAATCTCGAAATAAATCAGGGCTTTGATGCCCATGCGCCCAACTTTCCGAAGCGCACCTGCCCCAGCGATTCCTGCGACAATGGTTGAGAAAACAAGCGGCGCGATGATGGATTTGATCAGGTTAATGAAGATGTCGCGCAGAAAATAAACTGCGTTCCCCCAATCCGGTCGCAGCCAGCCAATCACACCGCCGACAACCAGTCCGATCATGATCTGTGTCGTCAAAGACGGCCGAAACCACGGCCGGCGCGCTTGCTGAGGACCTGCGGCAGTCATCGATTCATCATTACCAGAAAGAAGACATTCGGAACAGGCGCGTTGCGAATGGCCGCCGCCGCAAATCTCCAACTTCCAATCTCCAACATCCAATCAAGCTTCAAGCTTCACGTCGAAAAATGGCGTCGTGCAGGACACTTTGGAGCTTGGTGTTTGCAGATTCTCCGGAGGTTGGATGCCGAGGTTTGGAGCTTTAATCAATCATCCGGCGGTCGAGCCCACTGTAAGCATCGACCCGCCGGTCACGCAGAAATGGCCAGTGCGTCCGATGCTCGTTGACGCGGCTCCAATCGATATCGGCCATCACAATCTCCTCCTGATCAATCGAAGCTTTGGCGACGACTTCGCCGTCCGGCCCACAAACGAAGCTTTGTCCCCAGAACTCAATGCCAGCGCCACCGGCAGGCGCTTCATGGCCGACCCTATTTGCCACGGCGACGTAGCACCCATTCGCAATGGCGTGGCTGCGTTGAATGGTTTCCCACGCCGAATGCTGCGCTTTGCCAAACTCCTTCTTCTCACTCGGATGCCAGCCAATTGCCGTCGGATAAATAATGATTTCTGCGCCGCGCAATGCAGTTAACCGCGCCGCCTCCGGATACCATTGGTCCCAGCAAACACAGACTCCGATTTTGCCGTGCTGCGTGTTCCACGATTGGAACCCAAGGTCGCCCGGCGTAAAATAAAATTTTTCGTGATACAGCGGATCGTCCGGAACATGCATCTTGCGGTATTTACCTAGCAACTTTCCATCCCTGTCGATGATCGCCGCGGTGTTGTGATAAACGCCCGCGCCGCGCCTCTCGAATAGTGAAGCAATGATCACTGTGCCGGTTTCGCGCGCCAGTTCTCCGAATGCCGCTGTTGATGTCCCCGGCACTTCCTCGGCCAAATTAAAATTCTTATGATCTTCTGTCTGACAAAAATATTGCGACCGGAAAAGTTCGGGCAGACAGACGATCCGCGCGCCTTTTCCCGCCGCCTCGCGAATGAATTCAATCGCGCGCGAGAAATTCTTCTCCGGCTCCGGGCCGCAACGCATCTGGATGAGAGCAACCTTGGTCATGTCGAGCGAAGTCTCCGCCATTGCGGGATAGCCATTTCAACAATGAGAGATTCCTCGACTTCGCTCGGAATGACAAGGGTGACGGCTACTTCACCGAGCTCGCCGGCACGATGTCGATCTTGTTGATCACGATGCGCTTTGTCGGCTTGCTCATTTCGCCCATGCTGTTTTTGGTTACGGGCGTGTCCCCGATTTTTTCCAGCACATCGTCACCTTTAATCAGTTTGCCGAACGTTGTGTATTGATGATCGAGCCGGTGTATTGGTGCGAGACAGATGAAGAACTGCGAGCCGGCCGAGTCCGGATCAGGTTCGCGCGCCATCGAGATCACGCCGTGCTCATGCGGATGATCGTTAAACTCGGCTTTGATCTTGTAACCTGGACCACCAGCTCCGTAGCTGTTTTCTTTTGCCGGATCTTTCGAATCCGGGTCGCCGCCTTGGATCATGAACCCTTTGACGATCCGGTGGAAAATGGTGCCGTTGTAGAAACCGGAGCGCGCCAACTTCTTGAAATTCTCGATCGTTTTTGGCGCGGCATCAGCCCAGAACTGCACCACCATGTCGCCTTCGCTGGTTTTGATCACAGCGACTTCGTTTGATGGATTCATGGATGAAGTTTTTTTGTTTTCATCGGCAGCAAATGCTGCAGCCCACATGGATATAATCAAGCAGCAAAGTAACGGTTTCACGCCGAACATCGTAATGCTCGACGACAAACGTTCAAGCCGCCAATAAGACGCACGGTCATCCTGAGCGAAGTGAAGGATCTCACATTAGATGATTGATCGCCGAACCTCCAAAGTGTGATCAACGAGTCTTTGCGAGGTCCCTCGCTCCGCTCGGGATGACACCTGAATGGTACTCCTGCAAACTGCGCACCTGCACTTTTCGTTTTTGTAGTGACCGAATTCCATTCGCGCTCGCCAGCGCGGCGCGGACGGTCGTCATGATCGGAATTTTTGCAGCCAGCGCGGCATTGCGAATACCCACTTCATGCTCGCGCGGAATTTTCCCGCTGGGCGTGTTGATGATGAAATTGATGTCGCCGTTCTTGATGCGGTCGAGAACGTTCGGGCGTCCCTCGTGAATCTTAAAGACCTTCGTCACTTTGATTTTTGCTCTCGCCAGCGCTTCCGCGGTGCCGCTTGTAGAAATAATTTCAAAACCGAGCTTCACGAACTCGCGGGCGACGGGGATGACCGCTTCCTTGTCGGCATCCTTGACGCTGACAAAGACTTTTCCTGTTTTCGGCAGCGGCGGCGGCGCGGCCATCTGCGATTTTGCGTAGGCAAGGCCGAGATCGATATCCATGCCCATCACTTCGCCGGTCGATTTCATTTCCGGACCAAGTGAGATATCCAAGCCTTCATAGCGCAGGAAGGGGAACACGGCTTCCTTTACGGAAAAATGTTTCGGCATGATCTCTTTTGTGAATCCGAGCTCGCGCAATGATTTTCCAGTCATTACTTTGGCGGCGAGTTTTGCTAGTGGAGCGCCGATTGCCTTGCTAACGAAGGGAACAGTACGCGACGCGCGCGGGTTCACTTCCAAAACGTAAACATCATCGCCTTTCACCGCGAACTGCACGTTCATTAGCCCACGCACGTTTAGTTCACGCGCCATCGATTTTGTTGCTGCGGAAATCTCATCCAGAACATTTTGCGACAATGAAAACGTCGGAATCACGCACGCGCTGTCACCGCTGTGAATGCCCGCTTCCTCGATGTGCTCCATGATCGCGCCGATGACGGTCGTTTCGCCATCGGAGATGCAATCGACATCGACTTCGATTGCATCCTCGAGAAAGCGATCGATGAGCACCGGACGATCAGGCGTCACTTCGATGGCGCTTGCCATATAGCGCCGAAGATCCCCCTCATTATAGACAAGTTCCATGGCACGCCCACCGAGAACGAACGAGGGTCGCACCAAAACTGGGTAACCAACTTCCTTCGCGATCGCGATAGCCTCCTCAGTGCTTATCGCCGACCCATTTGGAGTTTGGCGCAAGCCGAGTTTATCCAGCATCGCGGCGAACAGTTGCCGATCTTCCGCGGTCTCGATGCTTTCCGGCTGGGTGCCAAGAATGGGGACGCCTGCCGCCTTCAATCCGCTCGCGAGGTTCAACGGTGTTTGTCCACCAAACTGGACGAACACGCCTTCGGGCTTCTCTTGATCGTAAATGTTGAGCACGTCCTCTAAAGTGAGCGGCTCAAAATAAAGTTTATCGCTTGTGTCGTAATCTGTGGAAACCGTCTCCGGGTTGGAGTTGACCATGATCGTTTCGAACCCGAGCTCGCGCAGGGCGAACGCAG
The DNA here is from genome assembly GCA_003219005.1 of Verrucomicrobiota bacterium. Classification (GTDB taxonomy): domain Bacteria; phylum Verrucomicrobiota; class Verrucomicrobiia; order Chthoniobacterales; family UBA10450; genus Udaeobacter. The sequence continues at coordinate 17,685 of QHPG01000169.1, read as the reverse complement.
CATGCACGCAGCAGTAGTCGAACTCAATTCCCTGGCCGATCCGGTTCGGTCCGCCGCCCAGAATCATGATCTTGCGCTTGGCGCTGTCTCGACGCTCGTTCTCGTCGCCGTAGGTGGAGTAGTAATATGGCGTATAAGCTTCGAACTCGGCCGCGCATGTATCGACCAGCCGGTATGTGGGCAAGGTGGTTAACGACTTCCGTTTCTCGCGGATTTCAGCCTCGGTCGTGCCATTTGCCACTGCCAGTTGCTGGTCGGAGAACCCGAGCTTTTTGGCGTGGAGCAAGTCTTTCGTCTTCAAACAGCGCGTTTCCTCCACGATCTGCGCGACGTTTCTCAAAAACCACCGGTCGATCTTCGTCAGCTCATAAATCTCATCAACTGACGCGCCTTTTTGGAACGCCTGCGCGATGTAGAAGATTCGCTCGGCATTTGGGATCGCTAATTTCAAACGCAGCGCTTCAAGATCGATGTCTTTGTCCACGCCGTCGCCTAACAAACCGAAGCGCTTGATTTCCAGACTGCGCAAAGCTTTTTGCAATGCCTCTTTAAACGTCCGCCCGATTGCCATCGCTTCCCCGACACTTTTCATTCGCGTCGTGAGCGTCGCGTCCGCCTGCGGAAATTTTTCGAACGTAAAGCGTGGCACTTTCACTACGCAGTAATCGATCGTCGGCTCGAAGCAGGCCGGCGTTTCGCGCGTAATATCGTTTTTGATTTCGTCGAGCGCGTAGCCGACCGCGAGTTTTGCTGCGATTTTCGCAATTGGAAAACCAGTCGCCTTCGATGCGAGCGCGCTGGAACGCGATACGCGCGGATTCATTTCGATCACGACCATGCGGCCATTATCGGGATGCACAGCAAACTGAATGTTAGATCCGCCGGTCTCGACGCCGATCTCGCGAATGACCGCGAACGCGGCGTCGCGCATCATTTGGTATTCCTTGTCGGTGAGCGTTTGCGTGGGTGCAACAGTGATGGAGTCGCCGGTGTGCACGCCCATGGGATCGAAATTCTCGATGGAACAGACGACCACGCAGTTGTCCATCCGGTCGCGCATCACTTCCATTTCGAATTCCTTCCAGCCCACCAGCGACTCTTCGATCAGCACTTCGTGGACCGGCGAGAGATCCAGACCGCGCGCAGCGATCACATCTAGCTCTTCGCGATTGTAAGCGATCCCACCGCCGGTTCCGCCCAGAGTAAACGCCGGGCGAATGATGAGCGGAAATGTTCCGATTTCAGCAACGATCCGATCGAGATCCGCCAGGGAACGCGCCACGCCAGAGCGCGGCACCTCGAGCCCGATGCGCAACATCGCTTCCTTGAACAATTGGCGATCTTCGCCTTTTGCTATGGCCTGCGCGTTTGCGCCGATCAATTTTACGCCGTGCCGCGCCAGCGCGCCGTTGCGATTCAACTCCATGGCCGCATTCAGCGCCGTCTGTCCACCCATAGTAGGCAAAATTGCGTCCGGTTTTTCGCGTTCCATGATCGCCTCGATCACTTCGGGAGTGATCGGTTCGACATAGGTGCGATCGGCGAATTCAGGGTCGGTCATGATGGTGGCCGGATTGGAGTTCACCAACACCACTTCATAACCTTCTTCGCGCAGCGCTTTGCACGCTTGCACTCCGGAATAATCAAATTCGCAGCCCTGCCCGATCACGATTGGACCGGAGCCGATCAACAGGATTTTGTTCAGCTCGTTATTTCGCGGCATCTGCGCCAGCGGGGATGGTAAACGAAATCACACAAACGTCACGCGGGAACTCCAACAATGTCATCCCGAGCGAAGCGAGGGACCTCGCACAGGCCGGTAATTCACGCATCGAAAATTGTGTGATCAAAGCTGCGAGTGTGAGGTTCCTCGCCGTCTGGGCGGCTCGGAATGACAAAGCGTGGTCCTACGCCACTTGCGCCATGCGCTGGCGGTCCAGCCAGACTTTGCAAATGCTTTTGATGCGCGTGAGGACGTAATAAATCGTCTGGCTGCGGATCCGGATCAGTTCGCTGCCCACAATGCGCGTCACGAAATCGCTCGGGAGATCGAGAATCTCCTGTGGCGTTGAACCTTCGAGCCCTTTGCAAAGAATCGCCGTCATCGAGCGGGTAAGCGTTTGCACCTCGGGACCGAGCGTCATGCGGATGTGGGCCCTGCCGGTTTCATCGACTTGGAGATACACGCCCACGGTGTCCGTGCATTCTTCGTCTTTCCGCACATCGACCAGATCGAACTTCTCGCTTTCGCGCGGCTCTTGTTTCTTTGCATTGTCCGCATAGGAGACAAGCGTCTCGCGCCGCTCATCCTCCGGCAGCGATTCAAACAGATTGATAATCTTGTTAAGTTTTGTCGGATACATCGAGAATCAGAATTTACCGCGGATTCTCTTCCTGTCATTCCAAACGGAGTTGAGGAATCCCGTGGCGTAACCGACAAGTCACTTCACGGGATGCCTCAACTTTGCTCGACATAACGGATCCGCGCTTCGGCTTTGCTGAGCAACATGTTTATGGCTAATTGCATCATGAAAACTCCGATTAAAGTCGCTGTCACGGGGGCCGCCGGCCAGATTGGTTACGCGCTTCTGTTTCGTATTGCTTCCGGGCAAATGTTCGGGCCCGATCAGCCGCTCAGGCTCCATTTGGTCGAGATTCCTGCGATACTGGGCGCGCTGGAAGGTGTGGTCATGGAATTGGACGATTGCGCATTTCCGCTACTCGAATCAGTCTTACCGACTGCCGATCTGGATGAAGGCTTTCGCGACATCAACTGGGCGTTGTTGGTCGGAAGCATTCCGCGCAAGGCCGGCATGGAGCGGAAGGAGTTACTCGGAGTCAACGGCAAAATTTTCGTCGGACAAGGTCAGGCGATCCAAAAAAATGCCGCGGCCGATGTGCGCGTGCTCGTAGTCGGAAATCCATGCAACACGAATTGTCTGATTGCGATGAAAAACGCGAAAGACATTCCCCGTGATCGCTGGTTTGCCATGACGCGATTGGACGAGAACCGCGCCCGCGCGCAGCTGGCGCACAAGGCTGGCGTGGGAATTGGTTCGGTCACGAACATGACCATCTGGGGAAATCATTCCTCGACTCAGTATCCGGATTTCTACAATGCGCGGATCGATGGTCGCCCCGCGAACGACGTAATCGACGACGAGAAATGGCTAAAGGAAGAATTCATTAAGACGGTCCAACAGCGCGGCGCCGCAGTGATCAAGGCGCGCGGACTTTCTTCAGCAGGGTCGGCTGCGAACGCGATCGTTGATACGGTTAACTCGCTCACCAACGACACACCGGGCAATGACTGGCACAGTGTGGCCGTTTGTTCCGATGGAAGTTACTACGTCGAAAAAGGATTAATCTGCTCCTTTCCATTCCGTGTGCGCGGCGGCAAATTGGAAATCGTGCAAGACGTGCCGATCAACGATTTCAGCCGCGCGAAAATCGACGCATCGGTCGCGGAGCTAAAAGAAGAGAAGTCGCTCGTTAGCGAATTAATTTCGTAGAGGCGCGATTTCCCAAACGGCCTGTCATGTTGAGCGAAGCGAAACATCTCTGGTCCATCTTCCGTGGACGGGCCGCTCAAAAATTTGATCCGAGATTCTTCTCCCGCGATTGCGGGATCAGAATGACATTCATTCTCTTTGCCCCACGACAGTAAAGAGCGTGTAGGGCTTGCCGCGGTGATATTGTTGGTGCGTCGAAATTTCTGAGGTCCTGAAACCCATCACCGCCAGAAACTGCGCGCAAAATTGCGTACTGAAATGCCACCAAGTGTGCCACAGGAAATTCTGCGGAGTGGGTGCGAGACGGCAGACCGATGATCCTTCCAACTCCGGATAGAACATATCAGTAATGATGAGCGATCTCGCCATACTTCCACATTGCTCAACGATCCGGAGGGGGTCGCGGCAGTGTAGCAGTACGGAACCCATTACTGCGATATCGAATTGTCCAAGGGAAGCAGGCAAATTGTAAACATCGCCGTAATAAACTTTGGCTTTGGATTCTACAGCCGCATGACTGAACCAGTAGGAATTCTTCAGTTGTTGCATCACTATTCGGCGGGGGCTGAACACTTCTTCCAATCTTTTCGTCGGATACGGAACAAAGTCCCAGCCGTGTTCCGCTGTTACTTCGACCGACACCACCTCCGCGCCGCGCTTTTCCATCTCAAAGGTGAGAAAACCGCTGGCGGGACCAATTTCCAAAACATGTTGACCGGCGAAATCGACTTTGCCGAGATACTCATCTACTCCGCCGCGTAAATCCCAATCCTGTCCCTCTATGACTCCATGATCTGGGAGTTCCATCGTGTGGTAGAAGTAGCAGTCGGCGACATTGTCCACCTTTAGTGGGGCCGCAAAAATCTTCTCGTCGCTCACGGATGATTTATTGGCTGATGCTTTTGCCTGAGCGCTCTGTCGAGTGCTGCGTTCCAAGTGAGAGGTTGATTCTTGAACCATTCCGAATCGAACTTTGGCGCGGCAAAAAGCGCCCACGTTTGGCGAGGGTGTTTCCAATCCAGAATCTCGAATCGCAAATTCGCTTCTGCTGCGGCCCCTTCTAGGGTCGCCTGCCGGTAGTTCACACAGTCGGGATAGACCCAGCCTGTTCGGACCAAGTCTTCGTCGCCGGGCAGAAACGTTGCAACTAAAGCTCCATTGTCGGCCAGTGAACGCGAAATTGCGGACAACCAACCGCTGATCAGATCCAGCCCACAATGACTGAAGATCGATTGAGCCAGCGCGAAATCGAATGAGACTTTCGCCTTCGCAATTGTCTGCGGTGAATCGGAAAATAAGAACGTCGGGCGCTTGATTTGCACAATTGCTTCGCCGAGCTCACACTTGATTCCTGCCTCGACAAGCCACTCGTGGGGCTCCACACCAAAGTATTTTCCCCGATTCAGGTAGGGAATTAGCAAGCGCCCAATCCGAAGCGAGCCGCAGCCGACATCGAGCAATGAATGGCGCTGGCGCAGACCGAGCGTGGTCAAAAGATTAAACGTCATTGCCGCGATCAGATCATAATCTTCCGGAGGTCCGACGTACGCGCGATAATGCGGATCGCCGGGCTTCAATCCGAGGCCAAGATCCTCTGAAGGGCTCTCCATATCACTTCAATCGTTTCAAGGTCGTGCGGTCGAAATCCTTCAACGCGTCCTGTGGTTTATCCGGGAATCCGACCACACCGTGCGACCGGTCGAATTGATAGATGCGCTTCGGTGCTCGTTTGCGGAAAGGAAATCCGCGAAGCTTGTCGCCATCGAGGGCGTCGGTTGCGCCCTGGACCCGGCATGCTTTCAGAGCCAGAGCATATAGCTCGTTCCTGACTGCGGAGTGCGAACTGACGCAGTTCAGCAGCTCGTTGGGATCCTCTCTGCGATTGAAGAGTTGTTCCCGCCCGCCATTGGCCATGAAGATGTATTTCCAGTGATCAGTCATAACCATGATTTTGAAATCGTGTGAGCCGGGAATTTCAACCATCCCGACAAGATGTTTACGCGGCGCGCATTTGCCCTGCAGCATTTTGAGAACATTAATTCCCTCCCGCAGTTCACATGCGCCTGCGGCCTCGGTGGCAATTCCGAAAAGGTCTGCCAGGCTGATCAAATCAGTCCGTATAGTTCCGGCGGGCAATGTTGCCGGCCAGCTTAGTAGGAAAGGAACGCGGCAGGCGGCTTCAAAGAAGTTTTGTTTTTGCCAGCCGTCATGGTCGCCCAAAAGATCACCGTGGTCCGAAAAAAAACAGATTACGACGTTGTCCGAGTTCGGCCGCGCTTCAATTGCATCAAGGATTCGGCCAACACAATGATCGAGGTAAGTGATCTCGCCATAATATCGGGCCTTCACGATTTTCGCCAGCTCTGGGTTAATAGCGTCAGCCCAAACGGCGTATTGCATGTAGGGGATCTCCTCATCCAGGTGATCTTCCTCGACGTTGCCGAGAACGAGGTCGGGCATTCGCTCGGGATCATACATCCGATTGAAAGGAATTGGCGGGGCCAGCGGAGGATGCGGCCCCATGAACGACACAAATCCAAAAAACGGGGGCTCATCGTCTGATTTTGCAATCTCCTCTACCGCGCGATCGGAGGCCCACCACTCCGCGCCCAACTCCGCTGGAAGCGAACTGCGCTGTGGAAGGTAATACATTTCGCTGCGTTCTCCCATTGGTTGCTCCAGGAAATCGAGTTCCGGATACTCGCGAGCAAGCCATGAACCGTAATCATCACCTTCGCGGGCCGGCGGATGGTACGTCTCGTCACTTCGCCACAGCGTTTCGTAACCTACGTCTTCATCCCATGGATAGGTATGGAACTTTCCGATTCCAAACGTCCGGTACCCGAGGCGCGACATCACGCGAGCGAGATACGGTCCGCAACGCGCTTCCATTTCTTTGGCCTGACCGGCCACAGGATCTGCCTTTGCATTGCTGAAGACGCGCGTCGTCGGCGGCTCGCACCCTGTGCGGATCGTATAGCGAGCGGCGACGCAAACTGGACAAGTGGCGTATGCATTTGAAAAGGTGATTCCCCTTCGCACGAGACGATCGAGATTCGGAGTATAGATATGCGAGTTTCCGAGCGCAGCGATCGTGTCAAACCGCTGCTGATCGGTCATGATGAACAATATGTCGGGCCGGGTCATAATGTCATTCTGATCCCGCAGTCGCGGGAGAAGAATCTCGGATCAATCTACGTCATTCCGAGCGGAGTCGAGAAATCCCGTGGCGCGAGCGATTGGTAAAATAACGGGATGTCTCAACTTCGCTCGACATGACAAAGCAGTGACCAGAGATGTGATGAGTTCTAGGCGTTCGCGATTTCGCTGCCCGTCAGTCGGCGAAATGCTTCGAGATATTTCGCTGAGGTTTTTTCGATAACATCCTTCGGCAGGCGCGGCGCGGGCGGAGTTTTGTCCCAATCGAGTGTCTCCAGATAATCACGCACGAATTGTTTGTCGAAACTGGGCGGGCTCTGTCCGACAGCGTATTGATCCTTTGGCCAGAAACGCGAAGAATCCGGCGTGAGGCATTCGTCGATTAAGAGCAAATCTCCATCGACCGCGCCGAATTCAAATTTCGTATCTGCCACGATTATTCCCTGCTGCACAGCGTGATCGCGACCGCGCGAATAAATTTCCAGACTTAGCGCTTTCACGCGATTGGCGAGCTCTTCGCCGAGAATCTGAGTGCATCGTTTCATGTCGATGTTCTCATCATGACCTTCTTCCGCTTTTGTCGCCGGCGTAAAGATTGGCTCCGGCAACTGCGACGCCTGCTTCAGTCCGGCTGGAAGTTTGATTCCGCAGACGCTCCGCGACTCCTGATATTCTCTCCAGCCGGAGCCAGCGAGATAACCGCGCACGACACATTCCACTGGCAACGGTTTCGTTTTCTTTACAATCATCGAACGTCCGGCCAGCTGCTCGCGGAACGGCTCCAATTCTTTCGGGAACTGCTCGAGATCGGCCGTGACAAGGTGACTCTTGATCTCGTCGAACCGCTTGAACCAGAATGCGGAAATTTGGTTGAGCACTGCGCCCTTGTGCGGAATGGGGTCGGACAGGATTACGTCAAAAGCCGAGATGCGATCGGTCGCTACGAAGAGGAGCGTTTCGCCGAGGTCGAAGACTTCGCGTACCTTCCCGCTGCGCAGTTTTTGGATTCCAGCTAGCTCGATCGAGGATTGTGTCGCGATTTGCATTGGCAAACGCTGAACGCTTAACGCCCAACTTTCAACCTCGAATGATTGTCATTCCGAGCAGAGTCGAGGAAATCTCTGGAGGAATGACTAAGCGGCTAGAGATGTCTCGACTTCGCTCGACATGACAACGGTGCTTATTGAGCGTTGGACGTTGGACGTTGAGCGTTGGACGTTGAAGTCTCCATGGCTGGAATCGTTGTCAAACCGCGCGCGCGAATTTTGCATGGACACGATTGGGTCTTTTCCAGTGAAGTCCTGAAGGTTTTTGGAAATCCTGCGGACGGCGATGTGATCTCGCTCAAGGACGGCAAGGACCGCCTGATCGGCAGCGCCATTTACAATTCGAAATCACAAATTGTAGCGCGCCGTTTCTCGAGGCGCCGGCAAGATCTCGACATTGATTTCTTCCGACGTCGCATCGCGCAAGCTTCCGAGTACCGGGACCGACGAGACGTCGATCCAAAACTGCGTCGCGTCGTCTGGAGCGAAAGCGACGGACTTCCCGGCGTGATCACCGATCGCTATGGCGATCATTTCGTTTTGCAAACCCTCACGCGCGCGATGGACATGCGAAAGGATTTGATTACCGCTGCCATCGTCGATGTCTTCGGCGACGTCACCATCGTCGAACGAAACGATGTGTCAGTCCGCAGAGCGGAGGGATTGGAATTACGTAAAGGCATTTTGCGCGGCACAGCTTCGCAAATCACAATCGAAATCGAAGGCGTAAAGCTTGAACTCGATCTTTTGCATGGCCAAAAGACAGGCTTCTATCTCGACCAACGACATAATTATGGAATCGTCGCGGAATACGCCCGCGATCGGCGCGTACTCGATTGCTTCACAAACCAGGGAGCCTTTGCGCTCACGTGTGCGCGTGCCGGCGCGGCGGAAGTGACCGGCGTTGAAGAAAGTGCCGAGAACATCGCCGCCGCGAACCGAAATGCAGTCCGCAATGAAGTGAAAGCGCGATGGATCGAGCAAGATGTCTTTCAATTCCTGCGCGGGGCTGAAAAAGCGGGGGCACAGTACGATCTGATCGTTCTCGATCCGCCGTCGTTTACAAAGACAAGGAGCGGACTGCGCGACGCGTTGCGCGGTTATCGGGAATTGCACATGCGCGCGTTCAAGCTGTTATCCAAAGATGGGTTGCTGGCGACTTTTTCATGTTCGCATCACGTGAGCGATGCAGCATTCTCCGAAACAATCACGGATGCGCTAGTGGATGCCCGGCGTTCCGCACGACGGCTGCGCCGGTTCGAGCAGGCACCGGATCATCCAGTTCTGCCTGCAATTCCCGAAACGGAATACTTAAGGGGTTTTCTTCTGGAGATGATGCCAGGGCGCTGAAGTGCTGAAGAATTTTTCGCGCGTTGTTGATCGAAATCTCTGGAAATCTCAAACGAGCCACTTAATATCCGCTACGGCGAGCCCGCACGGCGTCGCGATTTGTCATGCCAGAAAAAGATCGACCGTTTGAACAAATGCTCGAGTTGAACGACGACGAAGCACTCTCTGCCGAGCATCTGGACTCGCAGGTGCAAAAAGCACAGGACCAACTGCTGCAGCTCAAGCGCCAGCAGGAGCAGATCGAAAAGCAAAAACGCGAGCTGGAAGAATTAAGTCGTCGCCAGGAGGAATTGGAACATGGCCGGGCGGAAATGAGCGATAAACTGACGCGCGCACTAGTTGTGCTGGAACGCGAAGCGTACAGTGCGCAAAATCGGCTGGAGCAAGTTCGCGGAGCTCGGGAAAGTTTTGCGCAACATTTGGAATTGATCGAAGCGATCGATCCCAGAAGCTGGAATCCGTCAGATTTGCACAAGGAACTGAGTAGGGCTTTGAGCACGGTGGACGACGCGCGCACCGAGTACAGCGACCAACGCAGCCGATTGCAAGCAGCCGAAGCGGCCACTGGCGAAGCATCGTTGCCGGACGCCACGACTGATGCGTATCAAAGCAGCAATGGGCGCTCATTTCTTCACTGGTTGCAGATCGGTCTCGCACTCACCCTGCCGCTGATTATTTTCGGCGCGATCGCCCTTCTCTTTTTCTTTTGGATGGCGAGCAAGTGATGGCGATGTTTCGGCGTCCGCGCAAATCGAGCCCGCCGCTTCGCCGCAAGCAACAAGAGATAGCACGACAGGAGGCGGAGTTGCATGACAAGCTCGACAAGCTCGAACGCATGGTTACAAAAGGACGGCCGATCCCGCAGAGCAGATCACGGGCGCAGGCATCGGAAGAAGGCATAAGAGGCAACAAAACCGAAAAACGATTTCAGGTCTCGCTCGCGCTGGACGGTGGACAGTCTATCGAGGCGGGCCGACCCGCCCGGCGACCTCGTTCGATGCGCAAAGAACGGCGCGAAGGTCGGTTCATGTTTCTCGTTCTTTTGGCTGCTCTTGCCGCCGCGGTCATTTGGCTCATCAGCCATCTGCATTCTTGAACGCTGATTATGGCTAAAACTTCGACTCTCGATGTCGCATACGTTGCCAAGCTGGCGCGCATAAACCTGACTGAAGCGGAGGCGAAAGTTTTTCAGCAGCAGTTGGATGATGTGCTGCATTACGTGGAAAAACTTCGTCAGGCAGACATAAGTGATGTGGAGCCGGCTGCGCATGCCCTCCCAGTTTTTAACGTTTTCCGCGAGGACGCGCCGCGTGAATGGTTCACTGCGGAGCAAGCACTGAGCAACGCGCCTCGAAAGGCGAACGGTCTTTTTATAGTTCCGAGAGTGGTGGAATGACGGAGCAAGATCTTCCGGCGCTGAGCATCGCCGATCTGCAAGCACTCTTGCGTCGTCGCGAAGTCTCCCCACGCGAAGTGATCGATGTTTTGCGAGCGCGCATTGAAGGGGTTGATGAAGAAATCGGCGCTTATCTCTCGCTCGACATGGAAGCGGCCAAGAAAGAGGCCGAGCAAGCGAATGTTAATCTTCCGCTGGGTGGCGTCCCGGTCGCAATCAAAGACATCATCAACGTGATGGGTCAGCCATGCACCTGTGGCTCGAAGATTTTGCAGGGTTATCGCGCCACCTATAACGCCACTGTGATTCGGAAATTGCGCGCAGCGGGCGCGATTCCATTTGGCAAAACTAACCTGGACGAGTTTGCCATGGGTTCGTCCACCGAAAACTCTGCCATGACAACGACTCGAAATCCGTGGGACTTGTCACGCGTGCCGGGTGGGTCCAGTGGCGGTTCGGCAGCAGCAGTTGCCGCGGACGAGGCGTTCGCTGCATTAGGCAGCGATACTGGCGGCTCGATTCGGCAACCGGCTGCGCTTTCGGGTATCGTCGGTTTCAAACCAACCTATGGCCGGGTTTCGCGCTTCGGCCTCGTCGCGTTTGCGTCGTCGCTCGATCAAGTCGGGCCATTAACGAAAACCGTCCGCGACGTTGCCTTGATCATGAACGCGATCGCGGGTCATGATCCGCAAGACACGACTGCTCTCAACGAGCCGGTGCCTGACTATGCCGCAAAGCTCGGAAACGATTTGCGCGGCGTCCGGTTGGGTTTGCCGAAGGAATATCTGATCGAAGGCATTGATGCGCAGGTGAAAGCTGCGATCAATGCCGCGGTGAAACAGATGAGTTCGTTAGGCGCTGAAATTGTTGAGGTCTCATTGCCTGCTACTGAATACGCAATCGCCGTCTATTACATTCTGGCTACGGCCGAAGCCTCGGCCAATCTCGCTCGCTTCGATGGGGTTCGTTATGGATATCGAGCCGAAAATCCCAGAGACATGCTCGATCTTTATGGCCGCACTCGCGAGGAAGGTTTCGGGCCGGAAGTGAAAAGGCGCATTATTCTCGGCACGTATGTTTTGAGCTCCGGCTATTACGATGCCTATTATTTGCGCGCGCAAAAAGTGCGCGAGCTGATCCGCCAGGATTTCGCAAAGGCCTTTGGAGAAGTCGATGCATTAATCTCGCCAACCTCACCGGTGCCGGCATTCAAGTTGGGCGAACGCGTAGCTGATCCATTGTAAATGTATCTTGCCGACATTTTCACCATTGCAGCTAACCTGGCCGGGATTTGCGGAATCAGCATACCGTGCGTTTTTGTTGAAGTGGACGGGCATCGCCTGCCGATCGGATTGCAGTTGTTAGGCAAAGCGCTCGATGAAGCGCGCATTTTGCAGATCGCGCACGCATACGAGCAGAGCACCGACTGGCACAAGGCGCGTCCGCCGATCGCTACTGCAGTGTCCAAGGCGTGAACAAGTCAATCGCAGCTCCGAATACTTTCGGGACGCTTGACAAGCGCCTCAATAGCCCGCCCAGGCTCCGTGTCTTGTTGCTCATCTTTATTGCGGCGGCGACGGTGTTTTCCGCATTACCGCTGTTGCATTACTTTCGCGGTGGCCACCTCTTTGATTACAAGCTCTGGTACGACACCGGCCAACAGGTGCTCGCTGGCCAGGAAATTTTTGTCTTTCGTTCCGGGAAGTACGATTTCATGTATCCGCTGCCATGCGCGCTTTTTTTTGGAGGCGCGAGCTTGCTTGGCCAGGGAGGATTGATTTTTCTTCTGGTTGCGATTAACTCGGTCGCCTGGTTTTGCAGCGCGAAGTTTAGCGCCACTCTCGCTACAGGCGACCGACGTGTCACAAATCCGTGGGTATATGTCGTCCCGAGCCTGCTGGTAATCGTTTATATCTGGTCAACTTACCACCTGGGTCAGCCGAACCTCGTTTTGCTTGCGCTGATGCTTTGCGCTTTTGTCGCGCTGCGCGCAGAACGCGAGATCATCGCCGGCAGCCTGATTGCAGTGGCTGCCGCCATCAAGGCTTTTCCGGTAATTGCAATCGTTTATCTGCTTTACCGGCGTTACTGGACAGCAGCAGCCAGCCTCGTGGTGGCGCTGGTACTTTTACTGCTCATTCTACCTGCGCCGTTTCGAGGATTTGAGCGAGCGTGGCGCGATCTCGAGAAGTGGAGCGCCGGAATGTTGAAATACAGCGAAGCCGGTGTGGGACAGCGCCCGAAGCGCAGTTACACATGGAAAAATCAATCGCTCGTTGGCGTCAGCAATCGCTTGCTTCGCCGCGTCGATGCGGACGCTGGTTCCGCTCCGCATCAGCCCGTTTATGTCAACTTCGCGGATCTCAAATTTTCCGCCGTTAACGCGATTATCATCGGCATCGCGCTGGCGCTGGGCATCGCGTTTATCGCAGTGATGCCTCAGCGCGGTATGCGGATGGCGGAGAGCGATGCGATCGAGTTCACGCTGCTTCTTTTGCTGATGTTGATGATCACGCCGCTTTCATTCGGCTACTTCTTTTGCTGGCTGATGCTGCCATTTGCGATCGCAACGCAACGTGTGCTCGCTGGAAAAGGCTCTGCCATTTTGTGGTGGGGCTTGCCGGCGCTCGCCTTGCTCGCTCTCGGCTTAATCTTCCCACGCGGCGCGCAACTCTACGGCAACACATTCTTTGCCACGCTCTTGCTCTTTATCGGATTTGCTTTCGAGCTTTTGCGCTGCAAGAAAGAAAGGCGCCAGCCGCAGCTTGTTGGCAACTTCGGTTCGGCGGGTTGAATTCGCATGACGAGGAAAAGTTGAGCTACCACCAGCGATAGCGAGCTTTGCTTCAATTTCACACTTCATAATTCATCCTTCAGCCTTTCAGTACGCCGGGTGGGGGTTCGCTCCATTGGTCATACCTATTTTACCGGAATCGGCTGAACGACTTCGCCGTTAAGGAGAATAACAATATCTCTTGGCGGTTCAACGTTGGCCACGCCTTTAGCAGGGTCCCGGTCCACATTAATGACTGGCGAGACCGAGAAGTCCCAAAACCAAGTTACAACTCTGCCGCCAGGCTAATCACAGGCGTTCTTCAAGAGCTTGATGTCTCCGAACGATACGCCCGTCGCTTTGGGAGACTGTCGCAATGCTGCCTCGTATGCGATCTTTGTGGCCGCTTCAATAGAGAGTTGTGGGCCTTCTCCGCCAGGCGCCCATTGTGGCTTGTCCCACAACGCTCGCGCGTCGTAGCGGAACTGCACCCGCTGGCCATTGGCGTCCTTGGCGTCAAGAAGCACGCACCAAAACGGCGCGTCCGCAGCGACTGTTTGAACCAGCGACATGACTGCAAGCGCAACGAAGATAATGCGCATAGGGCTAACGAGAATTATGCGAAGGTTCGCGTTTAAAGGCGACTATATTTTTTCGTCTCATACGCCAAGCTGAAAGATTTACCCGATGGAATGGCCTGACGAATCGCGACTAAGTCCGCCGAGTCCGTTGTCTGTGGTCTGCTTGTCGTGCCGTCTCTGATGCCGTCAGCCGTGGAAACCAAATATACTGGATTAGTTTCCGCACCGTGATAAGACTACCGCGGATATGAAACCGGCACACAAACCGTGGCCACGAAGCCGAAGGCACGGTCCGACGTGGCAGCGAATTGTCGATGCTGCGCGGGTCCACTTTTTTAGCCATGGATTCCGCAGCGTGACCATGGATGATCTGGCGCAGGAGCTGGGCATTAGCAAGAAAACGCTCTACGCGCATTTTCCGGGCAAGTTCGATCTGCTGGAGGCCGTGCTGGCCGATAAATTCGCAGGCGTGGAAGCGATGTTGAAGCAAATTACGCGCGCGCGGCCGCACGATTTCCCGACGACTTTGCGCGAGTTGTTAGCCGGTACGCAACGCGAATTGGATGAGATCAAGCCGCCGTTCGTGCGCGATATGCGCCAGAAAGCACCAGAGGTCTTCAAAGTCGTCGAACGCCGTCGGGCCGCGCTGCTCCAACGCCACTTCGGAAAATTTTTTGTCGCGGGACAACGGGCGGGAATGGTACGCAAAGATGTTCCGGCCAAACTGATCATCGAAATTTTACTGGCGATGGTTCAATCGATCATGAATCCACCGAAGATGGAGGAGCTTGGGATGACGCCGAGAGAAGGTTTCACCGGGATTCTTAAAATTATTCTCGAAGGCGCGCTGACATCAAAAGGACGGAAAGCGTGAATGCGTCATTCGTTGGGGAAGGTCGACAAAATGGTAGGGACGCCGCGCTGTCCCGAAAGCTTTCGGGAGTCGGCGCAGCGCGCCGACCTTACTTCTGCGCAGCGGGGACTTTGACGTTACTTCTCTTGCTCGTCGGCTGCAGCCATCGCGGAAACGCGGTTTCAGGAACAATCGAAGTGGACGAAGCGCATGTGGGGCCGCGCTCTGGCGGACGCGTGGAGAAAATTTTGGCATGGGAAGGCGATCGTTTGCACGAAGGGCAAGTGATAGTGCAACTCGATGCGTCAGAACTCCGAGCGCGTCGCGACCTTGCCGCCGCGCAAATCGATACGGCAATTCACGACGCCGACGCGCAGGAAGCGCAAGTACAGTTCTTGCGTGACGACGCACGTCGCCAGCAGGATCTGCTGAAACGTAAAGTTGTATCTCCAAGTGATGCCGAGCGTGCCGACAGCGCGGCGAAGTCACAGGAGAAAAACGTCGCTGCGGCGAAGATGCGTGTGGCGCAGGCGCGTGCGCAACTGGCCGATATCGATGCGCAATTAGCGGAGATGCAGGTCATTGCCCCGTCCGATTCCGTTCTCGAGGTGCTCAGCGTGAAAGTGGGCGATGTGCTGCCTGCCAATCGCGAAGCCGCCACACTGCTCCTGACGGGACATCTTTGGGTGCGCGTCTATGTTCCCGAATCCTGGCTGGGTTTGATCAAATTGGGCGAGCACGTGCGCGTCCGTGTCGATTCGTTTCCGGGCAAAGATTTCGATGGCGTCGTCGAGCAGATAAATCGGCAGGCCGAGTTTACGCCGCGCAACGTGCAAACCGTCGCGGACCGGATCAAACAGGTGTTCGGGGTGAAGATTCGTTTGCCGGCTGACGATGATCGTTTGCGCGCGGGAATGGCTGCGGACGTTTATTTTCCAAATGTGAAGTGAGCTGAGCAACCACGAATAGATACGAATGGACACGAATAGTCGCCAAAGGCGAAACGTCTTTGTCATTCCGAGCGGAGTCGAGGAATCTCTAATTTCAAAAGTAATGAGCAAGATCGAGAGATCTTTCGACTGCGCTGCACTTCGTTTCGCTGCGCTCAAGATGACAAGCTATGGCTGAGCCGATGATCGAAGTTGAAGGGCTGACGAAGCGCTTCGGCACGTTCACGGCTGTCGATCATGTTTCGTTTTCCGTCGGCAAGGGATCGATTTTCGGCTTTCTCGGTCCCAACGGCTCCGGCAAATCGACTGTGATTCGGATGTTGTGCGGAATTCTCGAACCGAGCGGTGGAACCGCGCGCATCGGCGGGCACGACATCGTGCGAGATGCCGAGCCGATCAAAGAAATGATCGGCTATATGTCGCAACAATTTTCACTCTATGACGAGTTGACGGTGAACGAGAACCTCATCTTTGCAGGAAAACTTTATGGCCTGAGCGGCCGCGAATTAAATCAGCGGCGGGAGGAAATGATCGCCACGACGCATCTTGAGCCGTACAGAGACAGGCGCGCAGCGAAGCTTTCCGGCGGCTGGCGGCAACGTCTGGCCATGGCTTGCTCGCTCATGCATAAACCGACGGTGCTCTTTCTCGATGAGCCAACTGCAGGCATCGATCCGGTCGCGCGACGCGAACTCTGGGATTTGCTGTTCGAGTTCGCCGGTAAAGGCATGACCCTTTTCGTCACGACTCATTACATGGACGAAGCGGAGCGCTGCGATCATGTTGGCTACATCTACATGTCGAAATTGATCGTGTGCGGCGAGCCGGACGAACTAAAAAAAATGCCGGAGGTAAATCCGTCCGGAACGCGCCGGCTCGATGTGACCTGCGATCACGTCACCACGGCGCTACATGCCATGCACGAAATGCGCGGAGTGCGGAGCGCGACGGTCTTCGGCCAATCGATGCATCTGCTCGTCGATGAAAGCGTCAAGCGCGCCCAGATCGACGAACAACTACATAAAGTCGGCGTCGGGCACGCCGAGATTCATGAAATAGGTCCTTCGCTCGAAGACGTGTTTGTCGAGCTTTCGGCCAAGCACGCCGCTGAACAACAAAAGGCCGCGTGAGTCTAGCCACGGATGAACACAGATGAAACACAGATAAAAAGCAGAGCGCGCACACTCCTGCTCTATCTCAAATCTGTGAAAATCTGTGTCTATCTGTGGCCAATTTTTTTCGGGGCAAAGACATGAAACACAAATTGTTTCGCGGCCTCGGCGCAATACTCTTCAAGGAGTTCATTGTCGTCTGGCGCGATCCGCTGACTCTCTTTTTCTTCTTTTTCCCGCCGCTGATCGAGATGATCGCGTTCGGCTACGCGCTCGATAACGACGTGAAACACATGGCGATGCTCGTTCTCAACGAAGATCGCACCGTCGAGAGCCGCCAGTTAATCGACCGTTTCGTGAACACGGAGTCGTTTCGCGTAGTGGGCGAAGTGCAAAGCTTAGACCAGCTGAAGAGCGAATTGCGCAAAGGTCGCGCCTACGCCGCGCTCGACATCCCGCCGAACTTTACTCGCGAACTGCTCGCCGGCCGCTCTGCGCAGGTGCAACTGCTCGTGGACGGGTCCAATTCCACTACGGCATTGCAAGCGCTTCAGACTGGACTCGGCGTCGCACTGACGCAATCACTGGAATCGCTTTTGCGTGAAACCGGCCGGCAGGGAATGCCGATCGATGTTCGGCCCCAAATGCTTTACAACCCGGCCATGCGCGCGCCGAACTTTTTCGTGCCGGGCGTGATTGGCGTTGTTTTGCAGATTGGGACCACAGTTGCTGCCGCCATGGCCCTGGTGCGCGAACGGGAGCGCGGCACGCTCGAGCAATTGCTGGTAAGCCCATTGAGCCGCGCGGGCCTCATGCTCGGAAAGCTGGTTCCGTATTTGTGCATCGGCATGGCAATGGCGCTGGTCTTGTTCACGATTATGCGGTTTGTGTTTTTTGTTCCAATCGTGGGCAATGTCTTCGCGATGATATTTTCCACACTGGTATATGTGTTT
>QHPG01000084.1 GCA_003219005.1 Verrucomicrobiota bacterium | reverse complement strand
CAATTCGAGGTGGCAACCTTTCGTTCCGACGACGCCTACATCGATGGAAGACATCCGAGCGCAGTCCATTTTTCTTCGCCGGAGGAAGACGCACAGCGCCGCGATTTCACTATCAACGGAATGTTTTACGATCCCGTCGCGGAGCAGGTGATCGATCTTGTCGGCGGGCAGGCCGATATCACCGCAAAATTGGTGCGTGCCATCGGGGAGCCGGCAAAAAGATTTGCGGAGGATCGTTTGCGAATGCTCCGTGCCGTGCGCTTCGCCACGGCGCTCGATTATCAGATCGACAACCAAACGTGGGAAGCGCTCGTGGCGAACGCACCCTCAATCAACCAGATTAGCGCCGAGCGAATTCGCGACGAGTTGGTGCGCATTTTTCTCTCGCCGAATCGCGTGCGCGGCTGGGACCTGCTGGATTCGAGCGGTTTGATGCGCGCGATTCTGCCCGAGCTGGAAGCGATGAAAGGTGTGTTGCAACCGGAACAGTTTCATCCCGAAGGGGACGTGTTCGTGCACACCCGGCTGATGTTGCAGCTGCTTCCGAAGCAGGTGTCTGTTCCGCTGGTTTTCGCCGTGTTGTTTCACGATGTCGCAAAACCCGTAACCGCGACAGTGGACAAAACGGGCCGCATCCGTTTCAACGAACATGACCGCATCGGCGCGCAAATGACGGAGGCGATCATGCGGCGCTTGCGATTTTCCGGCGCTGAAATCGAGGCGACGGTCGAGATGGTACGCCAGCATATGGTTTTCAAGGATGCTCCCAACATGCGAGTCGCGAAGCTGAAACGTTTCATGGCGCGGCCAACCTTTGAGGAGGAGTTGGAATTGCATCGGGTCGATTGCGAAAGCAGCCATCGCATGCTCGACAATTACGAATTTCTCCTGCGCAAACGCGAAGAGTTTGCGAATGAACCGATCATTCCGCCGCCGCTGGTGCGCGGCGACGATCTGATCGCGCTGGGCTTAAAGCCCGGACCGAGGTTTGGCGAAATCCTCGAAGCAGTCGAGACACGACAACTTGAAGGGACGCTGCGAACAAGAGACGAAGCGCTGAATTGGGTGAAACGGGAGTATGCGTCAGGCGCGAATAATTGACGAAAACCACAAACATCGAACATCGAATGAGAATCCTGATGATCAGCGCCGAGGGCCCGCCTTTGCAGCGAGCGGGCGCGCTCGTGGATGTGATGGATGCGCTGCCAAGCGCGCTGCGTGCTCGAGGACATGAGGTAAGCGTGGTTCTCCCGCTCTACCGCGAGATTAAGGAGAACCGCGCGTTTAAGAAAAAGAACACCGGCATAACCGTCGACGTGCAGGTGGGCGAGAAAGTTTACACTGCACGTTACTTGGATGGGCGAAGCGCCAGCGGCGTCCAGTTGTTTCTGATCCGCTGCGACGAATTCTTCGATCGCCCTGGAATTTACGGCGAGCGCGGCAAGCCGTACGAAGATAATGCCGCGCGATTTATTTTTTTCTGCAAAGCAGCGCTGGAGTTAGCTCGGCGATTGACGCCGCAACTGCAAATCTTGCATGCGCACGATTGGGCCGCGGCGTTGGTGCCGGTATTTGTACATGCGCAGGGGCTTCCATTCAAAACTGTGCTTACCATCCATCATGTGGCTGACCAGGGCAGTTTTTGGGGACTCGATTTAGCGCTCACAAATTTGCCGGAGCGCTTTTTCACGCTGCGCGGAATCGAATTTTTTGGCCGTCTGAATTTTCTGAAAGGCGGTATCCTCTATGCCGACAGGCTTACAACGGTAAGCGAACATTACCGGCGCGAAATCCTGACGCCGGCTGGCGGCCATGGTCTGGATGGTGTGCTGCGCGAAAATGCGCATCGGCTGAGCGCCATTTTAGACGGCGTGGATTACACACGCTGGAATCCGGCGTCGGATCGTTTAATCGCTGCGCGCTATGACGTCAAGCGGCTTCGGGGAAAACAGGTTTGCCGTGAGGCGCTCCTGAAGGAAATGAATCTCGAGTCTTCGCCAAGCGGCCCGGTATTCGGAATGGTGACTCGCGTCGTTCAGGAGAAAGGCTTCGAAATTCTTGTGCCGCTTCTCGATCGACTTCTTTGGGATGATGTGCGCCTGATCATTCTCGGAGAAGGCGATCCCGCGTATGAAACTGCGCTAGCGGTGGCAGCCAGAAAATTTCCAACCAGGTTTGCCTATCAAAGAAAATATGACGAAGAGCTGGCGCACCTGATCGAGGCCGGAATGGATATCAGTCTGATTCCATCGCGTTTTGAGCCAGCAGGCTTAATCGCGATGTACAACTTGAAGTACGGCGCTCTTCCAGTGGCCCGGGTGACCGGGGGAATCCAGGAGATCATCGAAGACTACGATCCGATAACGGACAGCGGTTACGGCTTTCTTTGTTACGAATATTCCAGCGAAGCTTTCTGGGACGCGACTAAACGCGCGCGGCAAATCTTCCGAGACCGCCGACTCTGGACCAAGCTAATGAAACGCGCGATGACGCGCAATTTTTCGTGGGACGTATCAGCGAAGCGTTATGAGGCTCTGTATGCAGAACTCGTCGACGCAACGGGCGAAGCTGCGGCGTAGCGTGTAACTCGGGCACCGCGGCCCGATTAAGCTTTCCGGTTGCGAAGTCCTGCCATCTATGGAATTTTGGGCGGCTTTTTCTCCTTGGAACACGGCTTATGACTTACGCAATTATCAAGACTGGCGGCAGGCAGTTTCGCGTCGCGGAAGGCGACACGATCGATGTAGATCTTCTCGATGTCGATCCGGGTAAGACCGCGACCTTCGGTGACGTGCTGACGTTTGCCGATGGCAAGGATGTGACGCACGGCAATCCGCTCATCTCCGGAGCAAAAGTGACGGCTGAAGTTCTCGAGCAGCGCAAGGACAAGAAGGTTATCGCGTTCAAGTTCAAGCGGCGCAAAGGTTATCACCGTACAGTTGGGCACCGCCGCAAATTGACGCGCGTGAAAATTAAAAGCATCAGTGTAGGAGCGAAAAAGACTGCGCCAAAGAAGAGCGAGGACTAAAAACGCCCTATTATCAATTAACAGCTATCAACTATCTCCAATGGCTCACAAAAAAGGACAAGGCAGCGTTAAAAATGGTCGCGACAGCGTCAGCAAGCGGCTGGGTGTCAAAAAATTCGGCAGCGAAATCGTTGTTGCGGGCAATATCATCGTGCGGCAGCGCGGAACAAAATTTTTACCCGGAAAAAACGTCGGACTCGGCCGGGATTACACGATTTTTGCGCTGGTCGACGGAAGTGTGCGCTTCGACCGTGGCGGCCGACGGGTAAATGTCGACCCGGTGCTCGCAGGAAACTAGCCAGTCGATTCTGCTTTCCGCTCCCGAGCAGCTTGCGATATAAACGGGTTTCGCTGATGAGATACAACACGTTTATTCTTTTTGGCGCACCGGGCAGCGGCAAAGGCACGCAGGGCAAAACGCTCGGCACGATTCCGCGCCTTTATCATTGTGCTTGTGGCGACGTGTTCCGTTCCATCGACACGCGCACGAAGGTCGGCAAAGCATTCCTCGAGTTCTCCAGCAAAGGGCAGCTCGTCCCCGACGATATCACAGTGGAGCTGTGGCGACAGGCAATCGATGCAGCTGTGGAAGCGCACAAGTTCAAGCCGGACATCGACACGCTCGTGCTCGACGGGATTCCGCGAAACCTTGGCCAGGCCAGAATCATGGATGAAATGATCGACGTAAAAAAGTTGTTTCACCTCGCGTGCCCCGATCGCGAGACGCTCTTTTACCGGCTCAAGAAGCGGGCCTTGAAGGAAAACCGCCTCGATGACGCAAACGAACAGGTCATCCAACGACGTCTCGATATCTACGAGAAGGAGTCGAGGCCGGTGCTTTCATATTATCCGCAAGAGCTGGTTGCCGTGGTTGACGCAACTCAGCCGCCCGCCAAAGTTCTGCTCGAGATTCTACAGAGCGTGAACGACGGCGTGTATGAACCAGCAGCAGTTTGAAAATTTCACTGCGTCCAGTCTCTACTGTGAGAAATGCAGAGCTGCGATGCCTGTGCGCGAGCGACTGCTCTTAGTCCTGCCCGACCGCGAGATCTTCGATTATCTTTGCACGGGGTGCGGGTCCTCGGTAGGCCGGCGCGAGATCACCGCCGGAGAGAGAACGCTGGCGCAAGCGGTGGCGCGGCGGCGTCCGCGCCGCGGGGCTGTGCATCAACTGACGCAGTAGTTCGGCATGCGCATTGTTTTCATCGGCACCGGCGAAGTCGGCGTGCCGACGCTGCAAGGTTTGCTGAAGTCAGAACACGACGTGGTAGGCGTAGTCACGCAGCCGGACAAGCCGGTTGGGCGCTCTCAGCAAATCGAGCCGCCGCCGATCAAAAGAATCCCGATCACCACGAACATTGCGATCTTGCAACCACCGCGAATCAAAGATCCCCACGCGATTGAAGAGATTCGCGCGATAACACCTGACGTGATTGTTGTGATGGCCTACGGCCAAATTTTACCACGCGCCGTTCTCGAGATTCCGAAGATCGCCTGCTTGAATCTACATGCATCGCTGCTGCCGCGCTGGCGCGGAGCGGCACCGATCCAGGCGGCCATCGCGGCGGGGGATCAGGAGACCGGCATCACCGTGATGTACATGGATGAAGGACTCGACACCGGCGACATCCTATTGGAGCGCAAGCTCGATATTTTACCGACGGACACCGGTGCCTCATTGCACGAGCGCTTGGCACAGGTCGCGCCTGAAGCATTGTTTGAATCTCTGCGATTGCTCACAGCTAAGAGCGCGCCGCGGATTCCGCAGGATAATGCGCAGGCTACTTACGCTCCGAAGCTAAAGCGTGACGATGGCAGGATCGACTGGTCGGAGCCGGCGGAAGTAATCGAGCGAAAGATCCGCGCGTTTAATCCGTGGCCGGGTGCGTTCATAAAACTTGGCGATCGAAATCTAAAAGTATTTTCCGCGTCCCTTGTCAATCGTAGCGGCAAGCCAGGAGAGATTTTGCGGAGCGAAAAAGAGCTGGTTATTGGCGCTGGCAATGACGCGCTCGCGCTGGGTGAAGTACAGCTCGAAGGCAAAAAAAGGATGAGCGCGGCCGAGTTTCTGCGCGGATATCCACTGTCATCCCGAGCAAAGTGAGGGACCTCACAAGAGGCGCGACCGTCACGCAAGCGGACCTTGCCGTGTTTAGTCAGCTTGCGGGAGGTCCCTCGCCGTCTGCGCGGCTCGGGATGACCGCGCGTTTGTGCTTTCCAAGATCCACATCTTCTGTTGATCATGTGGGTCGGCCATGCAAAAGGAAACGCCAGCCTATAAACGCATCGTGCTCAAGTTGAGCGGCGAAGCGATGCAGGAGCGCGGTGGACGCGACAACGTATCGCTCGCGGTTGTGCGTGAGATTGCTGAACGAATAAGGGAAGTGCGCGATCTGGGGGTGCAAGTCTCCATCGTAATCGGCGGCGGAAATATCTGGCGCGGCTTGGTGGCGTCGCACCGCGGCATGGACCGCACGACTGCGGATTACATGGGAATGCTCGCTACGGTGATTAACGCGCTGGCATTGCGCAGTGCGCTTGATCAAATCGGGGTTCAGACGCGTGTGCAGACGGCTATCGACATGAGAAATGTGGCCGAGCCGTTCATCCTCGGGCGCGCCATTCGCCATCTGGAGCTGGGTCGCGTCGTGATTTTTGCCGCCGGCACCGGCAACCCTTACTTCTCCACCGATACAACGGCAGCCCTGCGCGCGAGCGAGATTCGAGCCGATGTCATCTTAAAAGCCACCAAGGTTGACGGCGTCTATGATCGCGACCCGAAGACAGACCCAGGCGCGCGACGCTTCGACCAGCTCACCTTCTCCGAAGCGCTTGCGAAACGTTTGCAGATCATGGACTCGACCGCGTTCAGCCTTTGCATGGACAACAAAATACCGATCGTGGTTTTCGACATGAACAAGCCCAGCAACATCCGCGATGCTGTGCTGGGTCGTAAAGTTGGGACCGTGGTTTGCGATGAACTTCCTTCAGACGTAAAAATTCAGACGCCATGAGCAGAGATGACATTCTTCTCGAAGCCGAGATGTCGATGGAAAAAAGCGTCGATTACATGGTGCACGAGTTTGCCGCCGTGCGCACCGGCAAAGCGTCGCCTGGACTTGTGGAAAACGTCGACGTTCATGCTTACGGATCGAGCATGAAATTAAAGCAGCTGGCTTTGATCACCACCCCCGAGCCGCGTTTGCTTGTGGTTCAACCATTCGACGCCGGGACGGTGCAGGACATCGAGAGAGCGCTCAAGGAATCGAAGATTGGCATTACGCCTGCGGTTGACGGCAAGATCATTCGGCTGCCAATCCCGGAGCTCTCAGAAGAGCGGCGCAAGGAACTCGTCCGTTCCCTGGG
>QHPG01000083.1 GCA_003219005.1 Verrucomicrobiota bacterium | reverse complement strand
TTCTTTTTGTGCTCGGCAAAATAGTTGTACACGTCCCGCGATACGAAATAATGTTCCTCTGGCAGGCCGAGCGCTTTTCGGGCAGCGTCGACAAATTTTGCGCCGGCCTCTCCATGCGCCTTGTATGTGCCTTCAACTTCCGGAACGCCTTTGCCAATGAGCGTGTGCGCGATGATGAACTGCGGTTTGCCGTTATCGCGCCGTTTCGCTACGTCAAAAGCGTCGAGAAACTGTCGCATATCGTGACCGTCAATCTCCTGAACATCGAAGCCGTATGCCTCCATACGTTTCCCGGTGTCTTCGCTCTGCGTCTCTTTCGCCGCGGCGTCGAGCGTGACGGCGTTTGAATCGTAGATGAAAATCAAATGATCGAGACCCCAATGCCCAGCCAGCGCACATGCTTCGGAGGCGACTCCCTCCTGCATATCGCCGTCGCTGCATAAACAGATCACATGCTGATCGAGAATTTTGTGCTCGGCTGTGTTGAACCGCGCGGCGGCCATCTTTGTCGCCACGGAAATGCCGACCGCATTGCCGACGCCCTGACCAAGTGGGCCGGTCGTGCATTCCACTCCGGGCGTGTCGCCAAATTCAGGATGTCCCGGCGTCTTGGAATGCAGTTGCCGGAACCGTTTAATTTCCGACATCGGCAGATCGTAACCGCTCATGTGCAGCCAGGCGTAAAGGAACATGCTGCCGTGCCCGCCCGACAGGACGAAGATATCGCGATTCATCCAGCGCGGTTGGTCCGGGTTGTATTTCAGCGCATAGCCGAAGAGGACCGCTCCGATTTCCGCGCAGCCGAGCGGCAGCCCAAGATGCCCCGACTGCGAAGCCTGTACCGCATCCATGCACAAACCGCGCGCCTCAGTCGCAGCTTTTGAAAGAATTTCAATATTCAAACTCATGGCCGTTTTATAAGCGGAGGATAAAGGGAAGGGAAATGATTTCCGGCTTTCGCTTTTCTTGCTCCAGATCGACAATTCTCTTCTGCAGTGGCGGCCTGTGACCGCCGATCAAGAGATGAATCAGACAACTCTTCTTCAGATAGCTGAAAAGCTCGAACGTCTTGCGGGCAGGCTGCCTTCCAAAATTCGAAAGGCAGTTCTCAGCGAGCTGACACCGCTTAAGGAATTATTCCTCCAGCAACGGCCGCCGCGATTTCTCTTCATCGGATCGAGCAAAATGCCGACGCACCGAATCATCAACACGCTTTTTACACCTGGCGCCCAAGAGCAGATGAATGTTGCTCTGATGCCGGTGCATCGCTGGATCGACTGGAACATATCCGGTCATGGAACGATCTCCATCCTGGATGCGCGCGACGCGGGCGATTCCGCAGCAGCTCAGGTCGAAGAAGACCTCAGACGTCAGCCTCCAGACGCCATCTTCCTTTTCGACGACGGGCAAGCGAATTTCGAGGACCTATCCTCTGCCAACTCGCTCAACTTCGTGTTGCATTTACAAGATGACGTTGGCGGAGTGCTGGGCGATGCCAAGGTCATCGGCGTCTCTTTCGGATCGCAAAAGCGCGCTGCCCAACTGGAAGAAGCGCTCAAGACGCAGCCGGCGATCTGCGATCGTTTGCTTAAGGTCATTCAATTCACGGAAATGCATTCTGCCGAAACGCGCCACTTGTTGTCGGTTCTGGCAAGCGAACTCCCGAACGAAGCCAAGATCGAGATGATCCGGATTTCACGCGATCGCGAAGCGCAGCATCATGTCGCACAAATGCTGGTAAAATCGACGACCGCAATTTGCACGGCGATCGGAGCGCAGCCCATTCCGCTGGCAGACCTGCCGATTTTGACGTCGCTCCAAGTGATGATGGTCTCGGGAATCATGTACGTCAGCGGCCGCGAACGAAACTTGCGCGCTGCAACGGAGTTTATGACCGCGCTTGGCGCAAACGTCGGCGCGGGAATGCTTCTCCGCGAAGGCGCGCGCGCGATCCTGAAGTTTTTTCCTGGCTGGGGCAATGTCGTCTGCGGCATGGTCGCTGGTGCAGGCACATACGCGATCGGCCGCGCTGCTACGGCGTTTTTTATCGGTGGCGTCTCGCTGAAGGATGCGCGGCGAAAATATCTGGCCGACCGCAAGAAGGCATCGCACAAGTCACATTGGTCGCGTGGCTCGCTGGGAGCTTCTAAGTCCATTGAATAACTTGTGAATAAGTTCCCAGCGCCCCGGGCGTTTTGTTCACACAATTTTGTGAACAGACAAACCAATTTCCAGCGCCACAGCGCGCAAAACGCAAGGTTCAAATGAAGCTCTCCGACATACGAACCGCGAAGATTATGTTGTCGAAATTGGACCCGGACTAGGCGCGCTGACCAGATTCATCCTCGAGAAAGGCGCGCGCGTTCTTGCGATTGAAAAAGACACGCGTCTGGCCAATTTTTTGCGCGCACACTTTGGCCATGAGCGGCTTGAAGTACTCAACAGCGATGCGTTGAAGTTCGATCCGCGCGCGCTCTTTGCGCATCGCCAAGTGAAACTGCTTGGCAATCTTCCCTATAATATTTCGAGCGCGTTGCTCTTAAAATTCCTTGAACAACCAAGCTCTATCTCGCTATGGCTGTTAATGTTACAAAAGGAGGTGGCGATGCGGCTTTCAGCATCCCCATCTACACATGATTATGGAGCGCTGACGTTACGTGTGCAGCTGCACAATCGCGTAAAATACCTGCGCACTGTACGTGCGACCGTTTTTTTTCCGCAACCCGATGTCGATTCCGCAGTGGTGCGAATCTTGCCGCGCGATCCGCTCGAGTTGCCCGCGCGCGATGATGAGCTGCTCCTAAGACTGATTCGCACTGGGTTTTCTCAGAGAAGAAAGCAGCTGCGGAAATTGCTTCGGACTCGTGTCCCTGACTGGGATAGAGTGGCCTCCCATCTTGACATCAATCCTAAAGCTCGGGCCGAAGAGCTATCGTTGCCGCGATGGATCGAGCTGGCGAATTTCATCGCGCCGCTTCCCTGCCCTGACGTACGTCTGACGAAGACTGAGCGCTTCCCAATTGTCGATAAAAACGATCGGATTCTGGGCTACGCGAGCCGCTCTCAGGTGCATGGGAATAACTTGCTCCATCGCGCTGTTCACATTCTGATCTTTGACGAAGCAGGCGACGTTTATCTACAACAACGCTCGCGTTGGAAAGATCGACACCCTTTGAAGTGGGACTCCAGCGCTGCCGGCCACGTCGTCGCAGCGGAAAGCTACGATGAAACAGCCCGGCGCGAGCTAAAGGAGGAATTAGGCGTAAGTGTGCCGCTTCAAAAGTTTCTAAAACTTCCCGCCGCGCAACGCACCGATCACGAGTTTATCTGGCTATACAGAGGCGTGGTTTCTGGCGAGCTCGTACCTGACAAGTGTGAAATCGAGAGAGGCACATTCTTAGCTCCGACCGTGGTTGATGGCTGGACATCGGCGCGACCGGAAGATTTCGCGCCGGGATTTTTGGAGTGCTGGAAGGCGTATCGGCGGAAAACCGTTCCCACCGCGAACCGCTTATCCAGGCCCCAAAAATTTTCTCCGAGGCAAACGGCGTAGGATCGTCCGCTTAAACTTTCGCGCCGCACGCCGCGCTCCTTCTTTTCCGCCGTAGAGGCTGTCGCTAAACATTTTGGTCACGACACGATCACCGCGAAGAAAATGGACTTGAAACCCATGCGTCTGCTTCCTGGCGCGTACTTTCGTATCGATGCGGCGAATGTTTTCTTCCGAATTGGGATTAGGCCGTCTTCGTCTTTGCATGGGTGACTAGCAGGAAGCTAACCAATCAACGCGGCGATTCAATGAGCAGATGAAAGGAAACGGTGAACCGTTTCTGGAGAAGGCAGGTTCCAAGAGCGCCATTTCTTATCGTATTCGGCGGCGGGCAAGAGTGCGTAACATGGATGGCGATTCGCTCGCAACCACGTGATCAGCTTGACCAGGTTTTCCTTCGCCATCGTGGTGCAGCCAGTGGTTGGCCGATTCACTCCGCGGCGAGTATGAAAAAAAATTGCGCTTCCCGCGCCGGGCACAGGCGGATCGGAATTATGCCTGATGTCGACCAACCAGTGATACGCGAAATCGCCCGAGCGCATTTTTTCGTGAGTGTAATTGTCAGGCGGATTCTTCGGATCGATCACGATGTGACGATTGTAATTCGGCGAGCGCGGGTCATCGCTCCAAACGTCTG
This sequence comes from Verrucomicrobiota bacterium, assembly GCA_003219005.1. Taxonomy (GTDB): domain Bacteria; phylum Verrucomicrobiota; class Verrucomicrobiia; order Chthoniobacterales; family UBA10450; genus Udaeobacter. Next base: position 23,247 of record QHPG01000083.1, on the reverse strand, counting down.
CCTCAGTGACTTGATGATATGGATAGTCACCTCCAGGGGGCAGGTGCGGATCGTATCCAAAGACGTGTCCGATTTCGAAAACTCCAGCAGGCGCGCGGCCGTCTCGCTCTTTCTTTCTAAGACCCGGCTCGTTTTGCCCGGCAAGACCCGTGCCCCAGGCGAGTCCGTTCTTGCCGAACAGCACTGGGAACGGTCCAGCCACAGAAACCCAATCTCCTCTGTGCGATCGTTCAAATAATCGCAGCTCTCCGCGCATCGAATCCCAGGTTGGCGCGATTCCGAGAATGAGCTGCGTGCAATCATCGGGAACACCCTGTGCGTATGCGCGGACGCCAGTCAGCACGAGCAAATAGATCGCCACGCTCCGCAAGATGGACATAAGTCAGTAGAGCGAAGTCAGTTTAACCATTGCATCGGTTGTTTTCACATCCGTGACAACGGCGCGCAACGATTCTTGTTTGTCGGCTCGCACCAGAGTGCGCCGAAAATCTTATCACTCATGAAAACATCAATCATACTTACAGCCACGATTGCCTTTTTGGGCTTGGCCGTGGCTTCTACGTTCGCCCAAACCCAGAGCACTACTACCAGCAGCACAACGTACCTCCAAGCCAGTAAGATCGTCGGTACGAAAGTGAAATCATCGCAGGGAGAAGAAATCGGCGTAATTAAAGACGTCGTGCTCGACCGGAATACCGGCTGCATGGCTTACACTGTTCTTTCCGCTGGCGGGGCAGGAGCAGGCGCCGGCGGCAAAATGGTTGCGGTTCCCTGGGCCGTATATTCCCCCACATCCAGCGTTAGCGAACTCACGGTAACGGTGGATCGGGAGCGCATCTATAACGCGCCGGCGTTCGATTACGCTCGGATCGAAGAATATTCCAGGCCGGATTACATTACCAACGTCTATAGCTATTATGGCGTGAGCTCGGGCGCGGCAGTGGGTGTTGGCGTTTCCGGCTCTACTACAACAACCGGCGCTACGACAACAACGGGCGCGACAACAGGCGCAGGGGCAACAGCCGGCAAAGCAACCAGCCCAGGCGCGGCCACTTCACCAGGTACAACCACTTCACCGGCGGCAACTTCATCGCCTGCGGGAAGGAAATCACCCCTGCCTGGGACATCGGCTTCGCCGGCCAGATCGCCGAGGCAACCTGCCACACCAGCAACAAGTCCACACGCGACTCGCGGCGGAAGGCCACACGAAACAGTTTCTCCAAGCACTCGCGGCGGAGCGACAGGCACTTCACCAACAGAAGAAAAGCCGGGCACAACAGGTACGCGCGAAGAGACAACTTCGCCAACTGGCCGCAGCGAGACCGGAGCGCGATCGGAAACCGAGAGAGCTCCATCAGAAGCGGCGAGCCCCGGTGAAAAGGCAACCGGATCACAGCATCGCCAGAGAGGAAAACGCGAGACCACGAGTCCCTCGGAGAAACCTCCAGGAGAAGAATAAGAAATCCAGGCTTCAGCGTGAATTTACGCGTGATCAGTCTGGGTTGAAGCTTCGGCGGATTCCCAGACGATCGGTCGCGAATCACTCAGCCGTTTGGCTTTCTACCGCGGCTGTATCAGCTGGAAGATATTTTACACCGATGAGCCAGGTCAGGCCGGAGAGGAAGATGATTCCGGACACAAACAGAAATGCGACGTGCATGTTGGTGTGACCGCCAATGTAACCCAGGAGCCAAAATGCCTGCACATCGCCAAGCGCATGGATGACGAGAATGTTGACAGCAAACGCCGTCGCACGCACCGCTGGCAACGCAACATTGGCAAGAGCCGTGTTTGAGGGACCGGTGTTCACAAACAAGAAAAAGATTGCGAAGAACATTGGTAGCCACGCCGCGGGAAACGGAGTGTACAACGTTGCAACGAAAAACGGACAAGCGATCAGCATCCCGATTCCTGAAACCCAGAAGTAGGAGCCAGCGAAACGCGAGCGCAATCTATCGGCTATCACGCCTCCCAGAAGCGTCGAGACCAAACCAGCGACCACCGTGATCAAGCCAAAGATCGTCATGCCCACGGCGGGACTTTGATTCCGATAGCGTAGATAAGCCGGTACCCAGAATCCAAGGCCACCGGTTACAAAAGTCATCAGTGTCATCGCGATGCAGTTGATGAGATAAGAGCGCGTGCGGAACAAGTTCAGGTAATCGCTTATGCTTCGGCGCGGCGATTTCTGCGACAGATGACGCGCATCGGCGCGCGGGTCGCGTTGCCGGAAGCAGAGCAGGCCAAGCAATAAACCCGGCGGGGCAACCAGATAAAATGCCCAGCGCCAACCGAGGTGAGCGCCAATCAATCCTCCGATCACGTAGCCGAGCGCGCTGCCGACCGGAATCGCCGCGCAAAAGATCGCCATGATACGACCTCGTGTCTCGATCGGAAAAAGATCGGACAAAATCGTCGGTGCCGCCGGCCCGTAGCCACCTTCGCCAATTCCGACGCATACGCGAGTTACAAAGAGAATTGCAAATGTCGCCGCAAGGCCGGAGCCGCCGCTGGCCAGGCTCCACAAAATCACAGCGGAACCAACAATGATCCACCGCGAGAATCGATCGGCGAGCAAACCGAGAATCGGCGCGCTGAGCATATAAGTTACGAAAAAGGCGTCGCCCAGCAGACCAGTTTTCGTCATAGCATTTACGTCGCTTGCTGCGAAAAAGTTTGCACGAATATCAGGCTCAAGTGCCGCCAGAATTTGGCGGTCGATGTAATTAAAAAGATTGATGGCCAGGAGCAGAAAAAGTGCGCTACGTGCGCCGCTCATCGGTTTTTTCACGACAGGCTCCATCGCAATTGCCGATTGCAGTTTGCCCGGTGCAGATTGTAAATCATAAACGATGGTTTCCACGTCCGCCGCCGAACGCGCGCTCTATTTCATTGGCAGGCCACTGGTGCGTAGCTTTTATCGGGTGACCGCGCTCGGTCTGGAAAATTTGCCGGCTCGCGGATTCCTTCTTGTGCCCAACCACATCACCTGGGTGGACGCGCTCATTCTGCAGCTCGCCTGCCCGCGTCCGATTCGCTACGTCATCGACCAGGAGTATTATCACAAACCGATTCTGCACCAAATTCTGCGTGCAGTAGGCTGCATCCCAATCAATATCCGGCATTCGCACGCTGCCGTTCGGGCCGCTGCTGAAAAAATTGCCAACGGCGAAATCGTGTGTGTTTTCCCCGAGGGCCAGTTGGAACGCACAGGAACCTTGTTGCGATTGCAGCGCGGTTATGAATTGATTGCGCGGCACGCCAACGCGCTGGTCGTTCCGGTTTGGCTCGATCAACTCTGGGGTTCGATCTTCTCGTTCCAAGGCGGAAGATTTTTTACAAAACTTCCCAAGCGAATTCCCTACCCTGTGACCATCGCATTCGGCAAACCACTTGAGCCAAACGCCGCCGACGTTGCGACTATGCGCGAAGAATTACTCAAGCTCGGCGAATTCTGTTTCAGTCGCCGGCCATCATTGGATCGACATCTTGCCGAAGAATGCGTGCGCGGCTTGAAGCGCAGACCGTTTGCTACCGCAGTGATTGACGGAACCGATCACAGTAAACTCAGCCGGGCAAAATTGCTCGGCGCGGCGGCAGCATTCAGCCGCTATCTTCGGAAGCAATTTTCCGACGAACGAATCGCCATCGTCTTGCCGGCCAGCAAGGGATCGATGCTGGCGAATCTGGCTGTGACGCTCGCAAACAAAGTTCCTGTCGATCTCAATTTCACAATTGGCCGTGCGGCGAACGAATCCTGCTGCAGGCGCGCCAACCTGCGGGTCGCGATTTCAGCGACGCCATTCATGGAACGACTGAAGGATTTTCCGTGGCCGGAACACATTTTGAAACTGGACGAACTGCTACCGCGTATGAAACGCCAAATCATTTTGTGGTGGATAATCTCGGTGCTCGCCCCGGCGCGGTTGCTCTTGCGGCTTTTGCAAATTCCAAAAAAAGGCGGACACGCCGAAGCGGTCTTGCTTTTTACAAGCGGAACCACCGGAGAGCCGAAAGGCGTTGTGGTAAGTCACCGCAACGTGGTCGGAAACGTCTCGCAGTTCCGGCAACTGCTCGACGCAAAAAAAACCGACGCCATCCTCGCCTCGCTGCCGTTCTTCCATACGTTCGGATCGACCGTGACGCTTTGGTATCCGCTCATCGAGGGCGTGCGCATCGTCACATTTCCCAATCCATTGGAGGCCGCCAAGTGCGCAGCGCTAATCGAACAGTACGGGCTGACGTTCCTGCTCGCGACGCCCACGTTCCTCCGGTTGTATTTGCGTAAAGCCGAGCCGGAGCAACTCGGCACTTTGCGCCTCATAATCGCTGGCGCGGAAAAATTGCCTCTTGATCTTGCCAGCCATTTTGAAAAACGCTTCCACAAAAAAGTTTTTGAAGGCTACGGACTCACTGAAACTGCGCCAGTGGTCAGCGTCAATTTGCCCGACCAGCAGCCGAGAACGTCGGGGGAACATGTGCAACCATCGAGCCGTTTGGGATCGGTCGGAAGACTTGCGCCCGGAATCGCCGCGGAAATACGCGAACCGGAAACAAACCGAAAACTTTCGCTGTATGAAAGTGGAATGCTGTGGCTGCGCGGCCCAAACATTTTTGAAGGTTACCTGCACGACCCGCAACGAACGGACGAAGTCTTGCGCGACGGCTGGTTAAAAACGGGCGACATCGCCCGATTCGACGAAGACGGCTTTCTTTACATCGAAGGCCGTCTCTCGCGTTTCTCAAACAAAGGCGAAGCACTCGTGCTGCTCAGTGCAGTCGATATCGATCTGACACAGCTGCGCAGCAAGCTTCACGAAGCCGGCGTCCCAAACTTATGGATTCCAAAACAAGTCCAACGCGTCGAAGCGATCCCCGTCCTCGCCTCTGGCAAACTCGATTTAAAAAAGTGCCAGGAACGCGCGGCTGAGAGGTAGGGCGCGACCGCCAGTGCGCACCGATTCTCTTGACTCACCTCGCGGACGTTTGAGGTTTTGCCGCAATGAAAAATACGTTCATCGCAATTTCTTCCGCCGGTACGAAAGCTGATCCATCGAAGGTCACGCGTCAGCAGCCCTTCTGGGATGAACATGCCGCGTTTATCGATCAACTCGTCGCCGAACGTTTCATTAGGATGGGCGGCCCTTTGATCGATGAAGCCGAGATCCCGCATGGCGCTCTTTTGATCGTCAGCGCCGAAGATGAAAATGAAGTGCGAGAGAAACTGAAGAACGATCCCTGGTTCGAGAAAGGCATCCTGAAACTCGAGAGCGTATCGCGCTGGAAAATCTTTATTGATGCGAGGAAATAAGACCTCCCGCAGAGCTTGGAAAAGAGTAGCCAGTGTCTCCTAAATCAGCAACACGAGCGGCCATCGGCACTCTGTGCTATCCGAATACGTCTTGGTCTTTCGAACATCCAAACAACCGCTGCGGCGCGTATCCAAAATGACTGAACTGAAACGAAAGGGGAACATATGAAATTGAAAATAATTGCTCTCGCTTGCGTAGCGATCGCGCCACTTGCGTCAGCGCAGACCGGGTCGGGACCGACAAGTACGGGAGAAAGAGATATCGCTGCCGCGCCGAGCGGCGAGGTCAGCTACGTCAATGAATTCACGCCCGGCAAATCCATCAAAGTCACAAGATCGGGAGTTGGGACACAACCTGTCGTTTACAGACTGGCACCGAATGTCCGGTATGTTAGTCAGGCTGGAAGCCCAATCGATCCAACCGACATCCAGCCCGGCACACGCGTGCGGCTCGACTCGACCGGTACCGGACCAGGTCTAACGGTGGATCGTGTGGTCGTGATTCAGGCGAAATAACCTGCTGGTTTGAGATTTCGCTGCACGGCCGGAGCGAAATGGGCGAGGAAATCGAGAGGTTTACAGACACGAACGAAATTTTCGTGCCGCCTTGTGCCAAGGTTGCGCGGAGTAATTGTTGGCGATGGATAGCTATATCGCGGCGTCCTGGCGAACCTTTTCGTCGATCGCAAGGTAATCGTCGCGCGGAGGACTGAAGGTATCGAGTACGCGGGTGGGCAATAGCGTTTCCACCCCATGCGGGACATTGCTCGCGAGATAAAAGGAATCACCGGTGCAAAGCTCATGCGACACGCCGTCAACAATGAGTCGCATTTTGCCTTCGAGAATATGAACGAGCTGCTCCTGCGGGTGCGAGTGCGGTGGCATGCGACTCCCGGCCGCCAGCGTGGCCATCATCTGATACATCGTCTTGCCGTTTGCTACCGTCCGACGTGTGATGCCGGGACAAATTTCAATTGTCGGATTTTCTTTCTTCATCTCCACAACCTTATGCGGGCAACTTGGATAACGCGAATCTTCGCTTCTTCAAGATTGGCACTTGTCACTTGTCACTTGTCACTTGTCACTCGTCACTGGCAGAATGCCTCCCATGAAAATCTTTATTCCCTTAATTACAATTCTGTTCGCGACCTTGATCGCGACTCCCTCATTTGCGCAAAGTCCCGCCACATCGCCCGCGACTGAATCGGCTCCGAGTACGGTCCAACCAGCAACTGCAACCGGTCAACCGAATCCGCAGGAGATGATGAAACAGATGATCGAGCTGTCGAAGCTCAATGAGAACCACAGACTTCTCTCCAGCCTCGACGGCAATTGGAATTTCACCATCAAAACGTGGATGAACCCCGATCCGAATGCCAAGCCGCAGGAATCCAAAGGCACCGCCACCCGCAAAACCGTCATGGGCGGCCGTTACGTGATGATGGATGTGAATGGCAGGATGCAAATGCCGGGTGAAGACGGCAAAATGAAAGACGTGCAATTCAAAGGCATGGGCCTTGAAGGCTACGACAATATGAAGAAAAAGTTCGTCAGTTCATGGATCGACAACATCGGCACCGGTATCCAGTCCTCCGAAGGGACCTACGATCCCGCGACAAAGACATTGACTTATACAAGCGAAATGGAGCCCCTCCCGGGAATGAAGTCGCAAACGCGCGAACTAATAAAGATCGCTGACAATAATCATATGACCCTGGAATGGTACGAAAATCACGGCGGTCAGGAAAAGAAGACGATGGAAATTAATTACACGCGCTCGGGGAAAAAATAGCGCGACGCCAGGTTCACACTTCTTAATTCTACATCTGCCTTGCGTCAGCCTGCGCATGCAGTTCGCATCCTAAGCAGCGCTTCTGACAAGGCGAGCTACTCACCAAGCTGTGCGTGAGCAGGATCTTCTTCTTTATGTCGCCACGGCGAAATCCTCGTAAACAAATCGCGAGTCGCCCCCGCAATGTCTTCGACCTTGGATACGCCGCTGTCGCGCGCCGCTTCCCAAATCTTCCTTACGACCAACGCGCCGTTTTCCCGAACGATCCGGCCCAGATGATGCACCGCAGCGGCCGTAGCGGATTTGCGGATAGCGTCTCGCGAGCAGCGTGACGTGAGCGCGCAGTATCGTCGCGCGACTTCACCAACTCGTAGCGTCAGAAACGCGTTCGCGGCGCCATTTGAAATAGACCTGACGAGAAGCGCTGAAATGCCGCTGAGTCCCGGAATTCCACCTTTGATGGCGGGCACAACGGAAGTGGCCAGTGGTGCGATCATTTCACCGAGGTCGAGCGATTCGAGCCCGCTAGCTATCAATGCCGTCCCGGCCACGTTCGCATACAGCCGCATCAATTCGCGGGGCGATGGCCGCTGCACGTAAATGCGCGCGACCCGGTTCACCATTTGAATTTGAGTGAACAGGACCACCAGGCCGTCGAGCCGCCCGTTTTGCATCAGCGCCGTGCTCAGGAAAACCGTGCTCGCCGTCCGGCGCACAACCTTGTCCGCTTCGTTCGACAACTGCCTGACCGCCGCCTCGATCTCCTCTGGCGTCGTGAGCGGCAAATCGCGCGTGCGCGGATTAGTTGCCAGCCGTGCGCACAACGCTTGCAGATACGCCTCGTGCTTGGACCCCGAAGTTTCTTCCGGCGGAATGAGCGCCGCCGGCAACCGCGCGTACGCTATCACGCAGTAGAGCGCAAAAAATCCCGCCGCCAGACAAACGCTCCAAAACACGATCGTGCCCGCGACCGGATGAATTCTATCAGCCAACGAAATCAAACTAGCAGCGCCGGCCACGATCAGCGACAGAACCGAAATCGCGCCCAGAGCGATAACTACAAAAACAATTCTCCTCACGCTAAAGGTTGGAGCCTCGCTCGCAGCGCTCATGACGATTGGAACATCGAGCGCAGTCGATGCGCGTGCAACGCCCAAGCCCATGCGATGGCGGCCATCTCGCTCGCAGCCCATAAACGCATTGGTCGCCGATTATCGCCTATCGAGCGAGTAAGGGTTCGGATATCTGTATTCCAGGAAATCTGCGCGATACCAGAATCCGGCGCTTCGATGAACGCAGAGGCGAGAGCAATTGCGAATCCTTTGTGGGGATCGCGCTGGAAATCTTCAGCGCAACGAACAACGAGTGAATACGACGGCAATACTGCTTTTGGTGCTTATCGTGGTGGTGATCGCGGTGGGCGCATTTCTCTTTTGGCAATGGCGGCGTTCGGCGGCATTGAAAAAGAAGTTTGGGCCTGAATATCAGCACGCAGTCGGCCAGTTCGGGGACGAACGCAAAGCGGAGGCGGAGCTGGCGGCGCGTGAGAAGCGAGTGCGCAGGCTGGACATTCGCCCGTTGAGGGCGGAGGAGCAGGCCCGTTTTAGCGACGCTTGGAAGAAAGCACAGGCGCGCTTCGTGGACGAACCATCAAAGGCCGCCGCTGAAGCGGACATTTTGGTGAAGGAGCTGATGCAGGCGCGTGGTTATCCAGTCGGCGATTTCGAGCAGCGCGCGGCAGACATTTCAGTGGATCACCCAAATGTGGTGAGCAATTACCGAGCGGCACGCGAGATCGCCCTGCGCAACAACGCCGGAAAAGCGACAACAGAAGACATTCGGCAGGCGATGGTCCACTATCGCTCGCTATTTGAAGAACTATTGGAGACAGCACAACCAGCAACACACAGGGAGGAAGTCCGATGAATGGAAAAACTGATCAATCGGCGATGGAAATTGCCGACCGCGAAAGGCGCAGTGGTCGCCCAACTTCCACGAAGGAAGTAGCAAGAGACTTGGAAAAACGTGAGGGAACAACAGGAAAACCGGCCGGAATCGACAAGCCAACGCCGTTGTTTCCTGAAAATGAATCCACGAATTTCCGCAATCGTTGGACGGAGATCCAGGCGGCATTCGTGGACGAACCGCGTCGCGCGGTGGAGCAGGCGGACACGCTCGTCGCTGAGGTCATTAAACGGCTGGCCAGCAGCTTTGCCGATGAACGTTCGAAGCTCGAAGGCCAGTGGGGTCGCGGCGATAATGTCTCGACAGAAGATTTGCGGGTCGCGCTGCAACGTTATCGCGCGTTCTTCGACCGGCTGTTGAGTGTGTAAATGAAATAGGAAAAGGAAGGCTCGAAATGATTAAAGGAAGTCAGTTGGTCGGGCGCGTTGTCATCGACATGGAAGCCGCGGAGCGCCTCGGCAGAATCAAGGAAATCATTGTCCAACGTGACGGCGAGCGCGTCGCTGGATTTGTCGTCGTGCATGGCGAAACGATTGTCGGAACTGGCGGAACGCGCCGCGTCATTCCCGCGTCGGCTCTGCATTCGATCGGACCTGACGCGATAACCGTGCGTGGATCGGCCATGAAGGCACGACTCGCTGATCTCGAGAGCCTCCCGCGTATGTCCGACGTGGTCGGTCACAAAATGGTGACGCGCAGCGGCCGCCTGCTCGGCTTGATCGACGACATACTCATCAACGGCGCGGATGGCACGATTGTCGGCTTCGCCGTCGGCGAAGGCGTCCGCAACAAACTGGAAAATTTCTTTAATCCACAGCGTTCCCGAATTCACGGTTACGTGCGCGCCGATGCCGACCTGCAAGTGGGCAATGAACTGATCGTCGTACCAGACGACGCGCTGATTGAAGGCGAGCCCAGCGCGCAGGAAGGCGATCATAAACCCGCGACGCATCAGGCCACTGAAACCGAGGCACGTGGCTGGGCCGAGCACGCTTCAGCGGAATCTACGCGACCCAGCATTTGGAAGCGGCGAACAGACGCGGCAACGCGCAACAGGTCACAGCCCCTCGCGGAAGCTCGCCTTCGATCAGAAACTGCCCGACCAGTTGAGAATGTGGGCACCGCCGCGCCAGCTGAAGTCGCGCCTGAAACGTCACCGTCGAACGATCGGGGCGAAGCAGCGACGACCGCGCCGCAAGATCAACGTCAAGGATAGCGGGCACTTTCCGAATCCAATCTGCGGTTTCCAATTCAGCGCAAAACTCGGCGAAAAATCGCGGCCTTGAATGAGGAACCCAGCAAAGGGATTTTCGAGACAAAAGGCAAAGCTACGAGGGTAGCGGCGAGTCGATCGACGAGCTAGTTTTAATCTGCGGATTGATTGCTACTTGGCGGCCGCTCAAATCGAACCGCGGATGCCGCGGTCAGGATCGCGCGCACCGATGACGCCGGCCATTTTTTCCCAGACCGCATTTACCGCGGGACGCGCAATGTCCCATGGCAATGCTGAAGTGGGCTTGGCCTGCTCGTACTCCGTCGCAACCGATTCTTCGACTTCATCGAAGCCCTTCCCCGGATATCTAAAGAAAGTGTCGTAGCCGGTGCGATACGCGTGCTCGAATTCCTCGTAAGAATAATTCTTCGCGTACGGCTGCTTGGCATGCTGTTCGCGCCAATAAGCCGCTTCTCTTTCCGGATATACCCCGCCGCTTTGATCGCTCTTGCCGCCTGACGTTTTGGGATCTGTTTGCATAGTTTTACGCCTTCCGATGTTGCCATAAAAGAACGCCATTGAGCTGCCGATCGGTCGCTTTTTTCTTCAAACGCGACGATTGTGAATCAGGCTGCAACGGATGCGAAGCAACGGCCCGGCTTTCCAACCATAAATCCAGGAGAATCTGTGTAATCTGTGGCTGATTCCCTTCTCATGAGAGCCGTGTTTGTCGTGTTCGCGATTTGGTCGGGCTTCGCAGTCGCGGGTGAACGCGCGTCGATTCAGCCAGCGTTGGCCGCTTCTCCACAATCACTGCGCGCGCAGGTCACAGTTGAGAATTGGGACAAGGGCGGCGCTGAAGAATGCCGACGGATCGGAACAAACACTCGACCAGTACATAAACAATGGCGCAGTTGACGGTTGTGTGGTCGTGCACGCCGGCAAAATCGTTTACGAAAAATATCCGACCATCCAGCGTGACGACCTTCACATCATCATGTCGGTCACGAAAGCCGTTGTGCTGACTGCGCTCGCGATCCTCGAGGACCAGGGGAAGATCGATTTGGAAAAACCGGTCGAAACTTTTTTGCCGGAACTAAAAGGAAGCGATTGGGCCGGCACGCGGCTGCGCGATCTCGTTGATATGCGTTCGGGGATGGAAGGGGTCGAAACGGGTAACGACGCCTATCGCAACTCCAAACATAAGCAGTTTCAACTCGAGGCCACGCTCGGCTGGCAACCGCGCACCGCGGCCGAGCTACCGGAAGCTGCGCGGCGCGGCGATCTCTTCGGGATGCTCCGCACAATCAAACGCGAACGCCCCGCGGGAGAAAAATGGGCTTACACCAGCAGCAACACGATCGTCATCGGCGAAATCGTTTCACGCGTGTTCGGCAAAAGTCTCGCCGACACGATCAGCGATCTCATCTGGAGCAAGATGGGCGCGGAACACGACGCGATCCTTACGGAAAACGAGCGTGGCCATCCGGTGTCCGGCGCAGGCATGGCCGCGACACTGCGCGATGTCGCGCGGTTTGGGCTGTTGTTTACTAAAAACCCACCGGCCGGCCAGTCGCGCGTACTCTCCGATGCGATCGTGAAACGGATCTTTGCTGGAAGCGGCAATCAGCGGACGCCCGACGAGCACGGCATGCTGCCGCTAACTTACGAATGGGACATGATCAGTAACAAGGGCGAACTAGTGAAAGGCGGCTGGGCTGGTCAGCTGGTTTACATCAATCGCGACAAAGACGTTGTCGTCGCATGGTTCGGCACGAATCAAAACGCTAATCCACCACTTGAGCCTCTTCCCTGCCGCATCATCGCGAACACATTCTTCTGATCACTTTTTTCTTCTTAACTTTTCCTTCTGCCTTCTTACTTGTCTGTTCAGATCCAACGAGGCACTTCGCGTTTGTACTGCAGATAAGGCTCACCGAATTTGGCGGTGAGATATCTCTCTTCGCGAAGGACGACGCCGTAATGAAAAATCAAGGCGAGCGGGACGACAAACATCAACGTGATCCAGTCGTTCAGAAAAAAGCCGAGCGCGATCTGCAGCAAACAAAGCGCCAGATACATCGGGTTACGGGTGAAGCGAAACGGCCCGCCGCGCACGATTGCCAGAGCAGGTTTGCCGGGATCGACGTTCGTTCCGGCCGCTTTCATTGTTATCAACGCCGACAGCGCCAGCGTCGGTGCCAGAATGATAAAGACAATCCCGCAGACGAGACACATGTCATATCTCATGATCGGCAGTCGTATGAATAAATGCACCAGAACGCTGATCACCGCGTTCACCAGCCAGATCAACGGTGGGAAGGCGATGACGCCGGGATTATCCGGTGGTTGATCCGTGTTCAATGCGCGACAATCTATGCAAATGCGTCATGCGTGCTTTGCGTTTTTGGTGGGCGTCGCGATTTTCACTCTTTCTCACGCCGCGCGCGCCGACGAAAAGCTGACGATGAAAGCAGTCGTCGCGCATGAGTATGGCGCGCCTGACGTGCTGAAATTTGAAGAGGTGCCGCGGCCGGAGCCGAAAGAGGACGAAGCGCTCGTGCGCGTGATCGCGAGCGCTGTTAATCCAGCTGATCCGCTTACGCTCAGCGGGAAATACGCAAAGGAATTCGGCACGCATTTGCCGCTGATCCCGGGTTACGACATCGCCGGCGTCGTAGAAAAAACCGGCGCAAACGTCACAAAACTAAAAGTAGGCGACGCAGTTTACGGTTATCCAACGTTCGGCGGCGGCTGGGCGCAGTACGTCACAGTCAAGGAATGGGAAGTAGCCACCAAACCAAAGTCTCTGAACTTTGTCGAAGCTGCGGCGGTGCCGATGGGCGCTTTGACCGCGTGGCAAGCGTTGGTGGACGTGGCGAAGCTGCATCCGGGACAAACCATTCTTATTCACGGCGGCTCAGGCGGGGTCGGTAGTTTCGCGGTCCAGATCGCGAAAGCACGTGGTGCGCGCGTCATCGCGACGGCCTCGACGGCAAACCAGGATCTCCTCAAGCAACTCGGCGCGGATGTCGTAGTCGATTATACAAAGACTAGATTCGAAGATGTCGCCAAAGATGTGGACGCCGTGCTCGATCCCGTAGGAAAAGAAACGCTCGCCCGTTCTTACGCCGTAGTGAAGAAAGGCGGTATGGTCATGTGTTTAGTCGCGCTCCCCGATCGGGCCGAGCTCCAGAAGCGGGGTATTCACGGAGCAGCAATCTCGGCTCATCCGGATGCAGCAGATCTCACGGAGATTGCGCATCTGATCGATGCGGGAAAGGTCAAGCCAACCGTGACACAAGTTTTGCCCCTGAGCGAAGCGATCGCGGCACAACAGCAAGCCGCGACACATCATACGCGCGGGAAAGTTGTGCTTAGAATTGCAGAACAGCCGAAAGGTTAATTCACACTTGTTGTTGCCGCTGATGGGATCAGCGACATAGAAGGTAAAGCCGCGACGGAGTAGCGGCGAGTGAGTCGGGAGACGAGCGAGTCTCAAAATCCATGCAATTTGTGGATGAGAGATGAATTACGCCGGTAACGTTCTTCCTACGCGTCGCAAATCGTCGAGTAGGATCTCCATGTCGCGCAAAGTCGTCCGATAGTTCAACACGCAACCGCGCAGGGCGAAGCGCGCGCCGAGCGTGGCATTGGAGAGATACGAGTTGCCGTCTCGTTGCAACGCGACTAGCAGACGTTCATTGAAAGCGTCGATTGCTTCGGGCGATTGGCTCCTGAGCTGCACCGGCACATGACGAAAGCAAAAGATCGAGAGCTCGACGGGCGCGACCATCTCGAAGTCATCGCTGGCCTGCACCATCGACTCCAGGTAGCGCGCACACGCAAGATTGCTTTCAATCGCCGCGCTCAAGCAATCGAGTCCGACTCCTTTTAAGAGCATCCACACTTTAAGCGCGCGGAAACGCCGCGACAGTTCCGGCCCGTAGTCCCAGCACACAAAGGCCTCGTCTGCTTCCTCGCCAAACATACGAGTGTATTCAGCCTTATGAGCAAAAGCGGCCCGGGCGATTTCTGGGTCGCGGTAAATCACGCAGCCAACGTCCACCGGCAGATAAAGCCATTTGTGCGGATCCAGCGCGATCGAATCCGCCTGCTCCATGCCCGCGAACAATTTTCTCGCCGATTCCGCGAGCACAGCGAAGGCGCCATAACTTCCATCGACATGCATCCAAAGGTGGAACCGGTTCGCGATTTCTCTAATCTCCATTAAAGGATCGACCGCGCCTGTGTCCACGGTTCCGGCATTTCCAATGACGCAGAATGGAACGTAGCCCGCCTCCAAGTCAGCTGTGATTTTTGCAACAAGATCGTCCATCCGGATCTTGAAACGCTCATCAATCGCGACGTGCTGCACATCTTCCCAGCCGATTCCCAAAAGCGCTGCTGCCTTGGCAATGGAAAAATGCGTCGCGCTCGACGCATACATGCGCAAGCGACCTGACGAATGATGTTTCGTCTGCCGTGCTGCCGCCAGCGCAGTGAGATTCGCCATCGATCCGCCGCTGACAAACAGCCCGCCGGCTTCAGCATCGAATCCAAGAATTTGCCGGATCCAATCGATCGTCAGGCGCTCGAGTTCCACCGGCGCCGGCGCCGAACGCCAGATCGTGAGATTGGCGTTTAAGGTCGAGGCAAGCAGGTCGGCGAACGCCGCCAGCGGAGTTCCGGGGGATTGCACATATCCAAACATGCGCGGATGCGCGTTCTGGCGGCTGAACGGGACAATAGCCTCGCGAAAAACTTTCAACAGTCCGTCGAAATCGGTTCCTTTGCTGGGAAGCGCCGGATCGAGCCGGTCGCGAATCCTGTCGGAAGACATGTGACGATACACGCTGCGATCGCGGAGATTGCCGAGGTAATCGGTCATGAATTGAATAACGGAATTACCCCAATCCCGTATCTCGTCGGCGGAAGGCTCAAGCATTTCGGCCTATTACACGCGCAAAGAATGGCGCGTGCAAATCGCGGATTGCGGCTACCGGATTGCCGAAACTGTAGAGCGTGTGTGTCAGACGCCACCTCTTCCCTGTCGCAGCCGCAATTTTATCAAAACGAAATCGACTTTGCCCAAGTAAATCCGTACGAAATGTTCGGTGGAATTCGAGTTCGATGCGCGCAAGAGCGAGAACAACAAGGCGAAGCACGGAATCGATTTTGTCGAAGCACAGGCGCTCTGGAAATCGAAGCAGGTCCTTCTCGGGGCCAAAGACGTCCTGGAAAAGCGTTACCTCGTCATCGGGGCAATCGGCGACGATCGCTGGTCTGCGATTATCACCTATCGCGGAGCACGGATTCGGATTATTAGTGTAAGGAGATCAACGGCATTAGAGATCCAAACCTATGAAAAAATCGCAGGCTGAAGCGACGACAGCCGAGAATCTCGAAAAGAAATTCGATCGGGGCGAAGACGTGCTCGATTACTTTGACATTCGCAAAGCACGTGTCGTCGATCCGCAATCGAAGAGCAGCGCCAAGGGAAAGTTTTCGTATCCTGCGAAGCGGAATTCGCAGCAACGCGCTGTTGTGCGGGAGAAATCACCGCGCTATCGTACAAAGAAATAGGACAGGTCTTTCACGCGAAGCGCTGTAGCGGCGGCGTAGCCTGCCCTGAGCCTGTCGAATGGGTCAGCCGCGAACTTCATCGACAGATTACCGTGCTCGTCCGTCACTACAGCTTTCCGCAATCCGGTATCCGTCGGTACTGTTGCAGGGCCCTACGAAAGATGGCCACTTGAGCATCTCATCAATGGATAATGTTTCGGTGTTCTTTCTCGCTGAAGGCGAACAATCCGCGGACGACGTCATGGCGCGGCTGACCACGTTCATACGCGCGGCGAAGCAGTCGCTGGCTTTTGCCATTTACGATATGCGCTTCAGTGATCCGCTTCGCACCCAATTAGCAGCGGCATTGCGCGATCGGGCTGAGGCAGGCGTAGAAATTCGGTTTTGCTACGACGCCGACAAACCACCCGAGCCAAATCTTGCCGCCGGTCAGGATCCCGCGCCTGCGGGCACGGGCGCATTTGTGCAATCGTTACGTTACCCGTGGCGTCGCATCGCTGGAATGAAACTGATGCACAGCAAATTCGTCGTGCGCGATAGACAAGCCGTCTGGACTGGCTCGGCCAACATGACGAATGACGCTTTCACTTTAATGGAAAACAACATCGTCGAGATCGACTCGCCGGCCTTCGCCAGTTACTACGCGCAAAATTTCGAGCAGCTCTGGGAGAAGCAAAACTTCGAGCACACCGGCGGCATTCATACTGAGCCAGTGACGCTCACGTTTTCCAATCAATCAGCCAATGCGCATGTGATGTTTTCGCCGGGCTGCGGTTTGGAAATCGATACGGAGATCGCACGACGCGTGCGAGCGGCGCAGCGCCGTGTTCGCATCTGCAGCTTGCTCATAAATTCCGGTACGCTGATCGGCGAGCTCGGCAATTTGCTGCGTCACGGGCGGGTTGCCGTCGATGGGATCTACGATCGCACGCAAATGTCAGACGTTTACGTGCAATGGCAGGAAGTGCCGCAAAACCGATGGAAAATCGGGGCGCTAAAAGAAATCATCGCGCGTGCCGGTCTCGTTGGAAAAGATTCAATGCCTTACACGCCGGCCGGCCGCCACAATTTCATGCACAACAAAGTTCTCGTGATCGATGACACCGTGATCACCGGTTCTTATAACTTCTCGCGTAGCGCGCAATTCAACGCCGAGAACATTCTCTTCATCGAAAGCGCGCCGCTCGCGGAAACGTACAGCGTCTATATCGACCACCTGATCCAGAAATACCGGCCCGCCTAGGGCCGCAGGTGCTGCCTGAACCAGTCGGTCGCGGCCTTCGCCGCGCGGTCGAACTGGCCGGTGTAAGCCGAGAAGTGACCGCCGGGGTAGAGCTCCAGCCGCTTAGGCTCGCCGGCGCGGTTGAACACCGCCAGGCCGAGGTCGGTGGGGCAGACGACGTCGGCGTCGCCGAGCACCATGAGGAGCGGGGTCGGCGCGATGCGCTCGATGAATGCGCCGGGCTCGTACTCCGAGTACATCTCGAGCGACCGCAGCGTGATCTCGTTGCGCCACTTCTTAAACCGCCACTTGTCCTGCTCCGGCGCGTTCTTGCCCATGAAGAAGTCCCACGCGTCCGCACTCGCGTGTGAGGCCGCGCCGCCCGCGGCGGGGTCGACCACCATCGGCACCATTTTCGGCGGATTGCCCTTGTAGCGCTCGAGGCGATCCGCGTCCCAAGCGTCGCGCTGGCTAGGGAGCGCCTGCGGCGCGATCCGCCGCAGCGTGGACTGCCAGCCGCTGATCGTCGGCACCTGCGCGACCACGCAGCGCACGCGGCGATCAACCGCCGCGACGACGAGGACGTGGCCGCCCGAGTAGCTCGTGCCCCAGATGCCGATCCGCTCAGGGTCGACGCCGTCCAGCGTCTGCACAAATGTGATCGCGTTGCGGTAGTCGCGGACATGCATCCACGGGTCCAACTCCTGCCGCGGCTCTCCGTCGCTGTCGCCGAAATTGCGGTGGTCGTAGGCGAGGGACGACGTGGCCCGCGTCCGCGACGGCGGCCGCGTACCGGTCGAGGTAGAGCTCCTTAATGCAGTTGTAGCCGTGGGCCATGACCACGGCGGGAGCGGCTGCCCTGCGGCCTCGCGGATGGTACAGCCAACCCCGAAGCGTCGTCCCGTCCGAGTCGAACTCGACGTGGGTGCGCTCGTGCGCGGAGTCTGTGCTGAGCACGATCGATTATTTCCGTGCGTGAACCGGCGGTCAAGCACCCAGGCGCCTGCGGGGCGCTTCTCAGATGCGCTTTGTCAAACGGGACACCGCCCTACAAAAAATTCGATCAGCCGCTTACGATAGCTTGTATGATGATCGCCATCGCGCTAACACTTGCAGATGCCTGAACAAACCGTCTGGCGCGGCACATCGTCGCAGTGGAAAAATTTCGGACGATACTTTCTAAGCGCAATTTTCGGCGCGGTTATTTTCGTGATCTTTATGGCTCTGAGGTACAGCGGCTCGCCAAAAGCGAGCGATTTCAGTCCATACATTTTGCTGCTTCTCCTGGTGCCGATCTTTATGGCGCTGGCGCGCTATCTCCAAACGAAAAGTAAAATTTACGAGCTGACCACCGAGCGCCTCAAAACGACTGAAGGAGTTTTCAGTAAGAAGACTGACACGCTGGAGTTGTATCGCGTGAAGGATTTGGAAACACGCCAGCCGTTTTTATACCGGCTCGTCGGAATCGAAAACGTGCAGGTGAATACCTCCGACATTTCGTCCCCGTCTGTGTTGATCGAGGCGATCCCATGCGCTGCGGCGCTCGATGACAATGTCCGCAATCATGTGGAAGCGATTCGCGCCCAAAAAGGCGTGCGCGAAATCGACGTCGAGTAATCAAAGGCACGCCCACCCGGAATACCTCGTTTTGATATGCCAGCTCCGAATGGTCTCAACGTTCGCTGCACAAATGATCCGTCGCAGATGGTTCATGAGAATCGCGCGAAGCCTAGGGTGCGATGTGTTGCGGCTCCGGCAGATAGAAGAAGAGAATCCCGAGAATCACATAGACGGAGAGAAGTTGGATGCCTTCGATCCAGTTCGTCTCGCCGTCTCCGCTGATCTGAAACAGGATGTAGACCGAGGCCACGACCGCGAAAACTTCCGGGAGCGAGAATTCCAGGTCCATTGGCCGCCCGAAAAGGTAGGAGAGAAAAATCAGTACGGGCGCGACGAAAAGCGCGATTTGCAGACTGGAGCCGATCGCAATGCCAACGCTCAAGTCCATCTTGTTTTTCATCGCCATGAGGATGGCGCTCGAGTGCTCGGCCGCATTGCCGACAATCGCCACCACGATAACACCGACAAACACCTCGGTCACACCGACGGCGTGCCGGACGCTTTCGATCGTGCCGACGAGAAACTCCGAGAGCAGGGCGACGAACGCTGTCGCGACGAGTAGGATGAAAATGGCCTTGCCGCGCGACCATTGCCTGCCTCTTTCTTCGACATCTTCCTCAGTGCCTTGGAAGAAATGTTTGTGGGTCCGGAGCGAGAAACCGAGCAAGCAGAAATAGGTAAGCAACAGGACGACGGCAATGCCTAACGAGAGCTTCTGCTCAATCAGGGGGCTCCAGCCGCCAGGGCTGGAGTGAGCGGCGAGATGAAAGACCGTCGGAATGATGAGACCGATCGCGGCCAGCGAGAGCGAGATGACGGAAGTGCGCGCTGCGGTCCGGTTGAAACGCTGTTCTTTATATTTAGTGCCGCCCAATAGAATGGAGAGGCCGAGCACCAGCAGGACGTTACCGATGATCGATCCTGTAATGGAGGCTTTCACCACATTGGTCAGACCTTTGGACAGTGCGATGCCGGCGATGATCAGCTCCGCGGCGTTTCCGAAAGTGGCGTTGAGCAATCCTCCCAAGCCTTCCCCGACGCGGAAGGCGAGCGCTTCGGTGGCGCGCCCGATCCAGCCCGCGACCGGGATGATGCCAAGAGCAGAGGAAACGAAGAGCGCAGTCGGACTGATGCTTCCGGGCCAGAAGCGCAGCAGGATAGCCAGCGGAACGAAGATCAGAAGCCAGTCGAGGGACGGTTTGAATTTCAAAAGTCTTGGAATTTCGCGACTTGCTTCAGCTAATCAACCCGTCCGTCTGCGAGTAGCGCGCGGCTGCGCTGATTCCTCCGTGCGTCGCTGACTCACCCTGCTAAGCTTGCATATGCGACGTATTTTTTGCGGGTTTGTTCTGGCCCTGGCCTGCCCCGGGTTTGCGCAGATGGCATCAGTGCCCGATCGCGTGGCCCAGCAGAATGCATTGTTCGAGGAGTTTTATCAGGCGGGGCTGAAGAACTCGCCCGAGCGGGCGACGTCATTTGGCGATTACCGCTACAACGCGCTGCTTGCACAGTATTCACTGGCGGAAATCGCGCGCCAACATGCAGAAGCCGATGAGTTTCTAAAGCGGCTACAAGCGATCCCGACCGACGGGATGAGCGACAAGGACCTGCTGAGCCACCAGGTAATGCAACGGCAGCTCGAGCGGGAGGACGTGAACTACAGTCTGAAGAATCACGAGATGCCCGTGAACCAGCAGAACGGCGTTCACACTCGACTCGCGGATTTGCCGCTCAGCGTGCCCTTCGATTCCGCACAGCACTACCGGGATTACATTTCACGGCTGCATCAGATCCCGCGCGTGCTGGACCAGACGACCGAGGTCATGCGACAGGGCGAGAAGGACGGACTAATGCCGCCCAAGCTCGTGCTCGAGAAGCTGCCCGGTCAATGCGACGGCATTATCACTGCGAACCCCTTTCTCCAGCCCGCGAAGAAGTTTCCAGCCGAGTTTTCGGAAGAGGACAAGAAGCGGCTGACCGAGGAGATCACGAAGGCAGTCAACGACGACGTTTTTCCCGCCTACAAGAAGTTCGCGGAGTTCCTGCGCACGGAGTACGACCCGAAGGGACGTAACAAACTCTCGATCGAAAGTCTTCCGGACGGCAAGCGGCGTTACGCGGAAGCCGTGAAGATGATGACCACGTTGAATATTACGCCTGCTGAGGTGCATGAGCTGGGGTTGAAGGAAGTGAAGCGCATCACCGCGGAGATGACCAAGCTGGCGCAGGCGCAAGGACAAAAGGATCTCGCAAGCTTCCGCACGGCCATTAACAGCGATCCCAAGTGGAAACCGCAAAGCGAGCAGCAGATTGTGGATGTTTTTGCAAAGTACATCCACCAGATGGAGCCAAAGCTGCCGGAGC
The DNA here is from genome assembly GCA_003219005.1 of Verrucomicrobiota bacterium. Lineage (GTDB taxonomy): Bacteria > Verrucomicrobiota > Verrucomicrobiia > Chthoniobacterales > UBA10450 > Udaeobacter. Next base: position 2,174 of record QHPG01000083.1, on the reverse strand, counting down.
TGTTCGGGCTATTACCGAAGGCGCCGGTTACGGTGGAGCCGATCCCGGATTTCGCCAAGGCGGAGTCGACGCACTATGTCCAGGGCACGCCGGATGGGAAGCGGCCCGGGCGTGTGGTGGTGGCCGTGGCCGACCCGACAAAGCGCACGTTGATAACGGACGAAGCCGTCGCCTACCACGAAGGCGTTCCGGGTCATCACATGCAAATCAGCATCGCGCAGACGTTGCAGGACTTGCCGAAGTTTCGGTTGCACGGCTTTTACTCGGCATATGCCGAAGGTTGGGCGTTGTATGCAGAGGAATTAGGCAAGGAGATCGGCTTCTATCAGAATCCTGTGTCCGACTATGGCCGGCTGAACTCGGAGCTGTTTCGCGCCGTTCGGCTTGTTGTTGATACTGGCATTCACGAGAAGAACTGGACCCGCCAGCAGGTGATCGATTACATGCACGCCAACGACTTGAACGACGCGCTCGCGCAGACTGAGGCCGACCGCTACATCGCGTGGCCGGGGCAGGCGCTGGCATATAAGATGGGGCAGCTGACTATTCGCAAGCTGCGCGATGAAGCCAAAGCGCAGCTCGGCCCCAAGTTCGACATCAAGGCATTCCACGATGAAGTGATCAACGGCGGCGCGATGCCGCTGGACCTGCTGCAAGAGCGCCTCGAGCGATGGATGAAGGGGCAAAAGACGACGACGGCCAGCTCCGACCAATAGAGGATACCAGGCCGCGCCTCCCTTCTTGCGACCCTAGGCTACTCAAGATCTCCTGAACGGCATTTGATCGATCTTAAGTTTCTGCGCGCCTGCCACGCCATTTCCCGAATCGGTGCTATACTTATAGATGTCCAAACGATCTGCCATCTCTTTCACGCGTCGCGCACCCGACAACATTACGGAAGAACTGGTGGCCCTGTTTTCCTCAAAAGCCTCATTTGAATTTAAACCTTTGTTCGACATTATCCTGCTCACTCTCCGCGAGCGGAACCTTGCCGGTGGAGGTGAAGAGATGCTGCGCTTGCGCGTTTATGAAAAACTTCAAAATCTGGTCGGCCAAGGCGCGGTCAATCGAACGGTCACGGGGATCACGAAAAAGTATAAAGGCGTCCGCCCGCGACTGCAGACACTCAGAGCCGAAATGAAAATCCTTCGTAACGAATGGACGTTGAAGCTTGCGGCCAGAGCGGCGGCGGCGAACTAGTACTTTTTTTTCTATTTAGCAACGGCTGTGCCGCGGCTGAATTTTAGTCTTTAGGTAGAAGCCGCGCAGTGCCGGGCCGAATTATCTCCCGTGTTTGCCGCTCTTGCCAGCCTGCTGCTGTTTCGCCGCGATGGCCTGGCCCTTCTGTTGTTTCGCTGCGTTATTCTTTGCCTGTTTTTGTGATGCCTGCTTCTGCAATGACTTCGGTGATCGATCGCCCATAGCCTCAACCTACGCCAGAAACTGACGAAGTTAAGACGCTTATGCCCGGTGCCCGCTTAATTGCAGGCGCCTTGCCTGTCGCGCCTTATCTGCTGCGAAGGCGGATGCTGCAATTGTAGGACGCCTGTGTCAGACGCCGTCCGCGCTGATCATCCTCTTCGATTGGACGTGCGGCGCCTGCCGCGCCGTAACCTTGCGGAGGCGGGTTGGGCGTTCGACGTTCGATCTTCCCAATGGCAGAGACGTCAACCGCAGTCATCGCGAGCGCGAACAATCTTTCCGTCAAGTACGGCCCTCAGGTCGTCCTCGACGGTGCGACGATCGCCTTCACCGAGGGCGAACACATTGGGCTCGTCGGTCGCAACGGCTCTGGCAAATCGACATTTCTCCAGATCGCGGCGGGTGTGGCGCAAGCCGATTCAGGCGAATTCACACGCCGGCGTGATCTCGTCACCGGCTACATGCCGCAAGTTTCCGGTCTCGACGACGCGGCTACGGTCCATGCGAACATTCTCAGCGGCGCGCAGCGGATTCTCGACCTCGTCACCGAATACGAACGCGTCCCAGGCGACAGCCCGCTCAGCGCCACGCTCCTGGACCAAATTAGTGAGGTCGACGGTTGGAATTTGGAACATCGGATCAAGTCGCTCATCACGAATCTGCATGCTCCGCAATCCGACCGCGTCGTGGGCACGCTTTCCGGCGGGGAAAAACGCCGCGTCGCGCTTTGCCGGGCGCTTCTCGCGCGTCCT
>QHPG01000286.1 GCA_003219005.1 Verrucomicrobiota bacterium | reverse complement strand
TGTAAGCCATTCTTGGACAACCAAATAGAAATTATGGCAACATCTGCCGGAGTGATACCGCTGGTGCGCGCCGCTTGGCCAAGCGAAGTTGGACGCAAAGCTGCTAATTTTTGTCTGGCCTCAGCACGGAGCCCCGCAATCTGGCCATAATCAAGCCCGTCCGGAATAATTTGGTTCTGCCTGGATTCGAGCTTTCGATTCTGCTCAGATTGCCGTGTGGCATAGCCCTCGTACTTGAAATCTGTCTCGACTAATTCCCAGATCGCTACCGGCACAAAGGAGTGAATCTCGCGAGGCAGGCTCCGCACAGTAAAATCCGGCCGCTTAAATAGTTGCGAAATTGGAATTCCGCTCAGCTTCGTCCCAGTGGCTATCAATCGGGCTTGCTCAAGGAGGCGTAATTTCTCTTGAAAACGAGCGTAGCGGGCCTCCTTGACCAATCCCGCAGTAAATGCACTTTCAGTCAAGCGCTGATCAGCGTTGTCGTGCCGCAGAAAAAGTCGATCCTCAGCGCGGCTTGTAAACATGCGATATGGCTCTTCTGTTCCTTTCGTGACCAGATCGTCTATCAGGACCCCGGTGTAAGCTTGTGTCCTAGCGAGGACAAATGGCGGCCGGCCTTGAACTTTTAAAGCAGCATTGGCTCCAGCAATCAAGCCTTGAGCTGCCGCCTCTTCGTACCCCGAGGAACCGTTAACTTGGCCGGCAAAATACAGACCGGCCACCAGCTTGGTTTCCAACGTGGGAAAAAGCTGGGTCGGAGGGAAATAATCGTATTCGACAGCATAGCCTGGCCGCATGATCTGTGCACGTTCTAAGGCTGGGATCGAATGCAGAAATTCCAATTGTATCTCATATGGCAAACTGGTCGAGATTCCGTTTACATAATACTCGCTTGTGTGGCGTCCTTCCGGTTCGAGAAAGAGTTGATGCGACGCCTTGTCCGAAAATTTGACGACTTTGTCTAAAAGTTCAGTGTGAAAATCTCATCATTCGAGTGACTAGCGATTTCGTCATGCTGAAATCCGAAGGTAGGCGGGGGGTCTTCTCCTGACTGAATTTGACACCGAGAAAAGTCAATCGAGCGCGCATTAAGTCGGCACGGCGTCCCCGTTTTAAAGCGCCCTAGTTTGAAGCCAAGTTGCTGGAGACTCATGCTCAGCGTCGAACTCACGTCAGTCATCCGCCCTCCAGGTTTGGTGCTCTCCCCGACATGCAGTAGACCGCGCAAGAATGTCCCGGACGTGATAACAACGCTGCGCGCGACTATTCTTAACCCAAAGTCGGTCTCGAGACGAATCGTTCTTGTCCCATCGATAAGGATTCGGGAAACAGTCGCTTGCTTAAGATCAAGATTATCCGCCCGCTCTAAAATCGCTTTGAGGCGAAACTGGTAGGCTTTTTTGTCGCACTGTACTCTTGGAGCCCGAACAGATGGACCTTTGCTACGATTAAGCATGCGAAATTGAATGCCCGTTGCATCGGCATTGATGCCCATGACCCCACCCATGGCGTCGATCTCACGAACAATATGCCCTTTGGCTAGTCCGCCAATAGCAGGATTGCACGACATTTGACCAATCGTGTCCAGATTTTGGGTCAACATCAACGTCCGACAACCGATTCGAGCGGCCGCGAGTGCGGCTTCGATTCCCGCGTGGCCGCTACCGACCACCACGACGTCATACTCCGTTGGCGGCTTGAACATAATAATCGTAACTACTTATTTATAACCGACTTATCTATCATTCGTCCTTGGATACCATCTTCGCATCTCTCGCCAGTCGGCCTCGCCGAGGCCTGCGATGTCTGAATCGCCCGATACGCCACGCGACCGAGTACGACCAGCAGCAACGCCGTTGTAATAAACGCTCCCCCCCAGATCCAGTACTCGATCATGCGTGGATAACTTTTGCCACGCATGATGCGCACTGCAAATTGCCCTAGCGTCCCTACGTAAGCATACAAAAAAATACCCGGTAATCTTCCGATGGAAGCCCACAGCATATAGGTCCCAAATCGAATTCGTGTAAGGCCATAAAAGTAATTCAGGAGGCTCGTAGGAAAAAGTGGATGCAACTGACTCAGAAGAATGATCTTCCAGCTCTCGCGTTCCACGGCGGGGCCCAACGCGCGGAGTGTTGGATTACCTGAAAGTTTTCGCTGAAACCACCGCCTGGCGATCGACCGGCTCAGAGCAAACGAAATTGCGGTCGCTACGATGTTACCTGCAAACACGATAAAAAATCCCCACCACAAACCGAAGAAAAAACCGCCACCTACAGCAAGGATGCCGCCCGGAAGCAGAAGGATATTACAGAGTGCAAAAAGCAGCGGATAGCACATCGCTGCCCAAGCGCCCAAGCTCATCGCGCGCTGCTGCAACGCCTCGATAAAATTGACAACAGGAACGAAGCGCGACAGCGCAATGGCCAGCGCAATCGCTAGCACCAGCGCCCCAACCTGATAGCAAATCGCGCGGCTGACCTTGGACATTCCGGGATTGTGCGCGTTTCACAGGCTTCGTGCAAATTCGTCAGCTTGAAACCGCCGGTGATCGTTTTGCTCAACTAGACGCTCGAAGCTTCTGCGCCCCGATGACGCGGAATGCCGAGGCTATCAAAAATTACCCTCGTAGCGTCCGAGCGATTGAGTGTATAGAAATGAATACCCGCGACATCGTTATTCAGAAGATCGTGGCATTGATCCAATGCATAATGAATCCCGACGCGCCTGACCATTTCGGGATCGCTTTGGCAACGTTGGAGAGCGCGAAGAAGTTTGGCGGGAAAACGCGCGCCGCCCGCCAGCTCGGCCATGCGTTTTAATCCGCTGATGGACGTAATCGGCATGATCCCCGCGATAATGGGGATATGAAT
>QHPG01000082.1 GCA_003219005.1 Verrucomicrobiota bacterium | reverse complement strand
CGAGACCAATCGCCAAACCGAGAACGACGCGGCTGGCAATCAGGATCGCGGGTGAAGGCGCCACGGCGCTGGCGAGTGCGCCGATACCGAAGATTGCCGCCGTCACAAGCAAGACCCTTCGTCTCCCGAAAAGATCAGCTGCTTTTCCACCGAGAATCGCGCCAATGGTTGCGCCCAACAAAACGCCGCTGACAACAATTTCCTCGGCTGCGGTCGTTAGGCCAAATTCACGTTTGATGAAAATGAGCGCGCCGGAGATGACGCCCGTGTCGTAGCCGAACAGAAGGCCGCCCAAGGCTGCAAATGAGGCTGCGATGTAAACGAACCTCGCGCCGCGCAGGCGTGCATCGCTCAACGCGGCAATCTCCTTACGGGCCATAACTGTTTGATCTTACTCAATCACAGGACCGCGAGAAGTCCGCTGTCTGACATCTGATCTCTGAAAGACATTGGACGGCGCGGCAATTCAGGTGTACGGGTTTTCCCGGGGAACGGCGACGATGAGCGAAGACCGGACGAGAGATTCCTATTCAGGCAAGAGTTTGCGTATCCTGGTGGTGGAAGATCACAGCGAGACGCTGCAAGCGCTGTCCCGTCTTCTCAGTCATTTCGGCCACGAAATTTCTGTGGCTGACGGCGCGCAGAACGCGATGAACATGATCGACTCGAAAGAGTTCGATGTTGTCCTGTGTGACATTGTTCTGCCCGACGGCAGCGGCTACGACCTGATTGCCGAAGCCAAACGAAAACGACCCGTTAAAGCCGTAGCAATCAGTGGCTTTGCCGGGACTGAGGACATCCAACGCGGCAGAGAAGCGGGATTCGATTTCCATCTCGCCAAGCCGGTGGATTTTCACGAGCTGCGCACTGTTCTGGGCCAGATCGCGGCGTAGGAATTGAACCCATTGTAGGGCATGCGCTTCGCTTGCCCGACCGCATTTGACTCATCCCAATTGACGCATTAAATTGTGTCAATTGAATGAAGAGGGATGCTATGAAAACGGCGACACTGGAAAAGAAAACGCATACGGCGAAAGCAAAGCATCCCACAGATCTGATCCGGCAAATTCAGAAGGGGCTGCGTTTTATTGAACTGGAGACTTTGCAACACAGCCTGGACATGCCGTTCGAGCAGCTCGCCGCAAAACTCTGCATATCAAGGTCCACCTTGCACCGGCGCAAAGCGGCTGGGCGATTGTCGCCGGATGAATCGGATAGGGTCGTTCGCTATTCGCGATTGCTTAAACACGCGACAAGAGTTTTTGTCGACATCGACAGAGCACGAGCATGGCTGAAACATCCACAGTTCGGCCTCGGCGGCGCAGTTCCGCTTGATTATGCGAGTACCGAGGCAGGCGCGCGCGAGGTTGAAAACTTGTTAGGCCGCATTGAGTACAGCGTTTATACCTGATGCCGGTTGCGTGGCGAATTGTTCGCGCGGTACGTGTTAACAACGCATTCACTGGCGAAGGCGGTCGCGTCTACGGCGGGCGCTGGAACTCGCGCGGCACGGCAATAGTTTACGCAAGCGAACACGAATCGCTTGCGGCCCTCGAATTGTTCATCCACACAATGCCCCTGTCTCCGACCGAGCGATACGTCTCATTTCGGCTCGAGTGGGAGGACAAACTCATCGAACATTTTCCGATCAAAAATCTCCCACCGCATTGGAACGCAGAACCGCCCACGTTCGAAACCATGCAAATCGGCGACGACTGGGTCCGCCGCGGAAAATCTGTCGCTCTTGCAGTTCCCAGCGTGCTAAGCACAAGCGAGATGAACTTCCTTTTGAATCCCAAGCACTCCGATTTTAAAAAAATCAAAATCAGCGAGCCAATCCAGTATCGCTTCGATCGGCGCCTGCTGAATCGCTGACAATATTGCAGAACACCTGTAGCCGGGGGCGGTGACCCCGGCCGGATCGAGGTACGGTTGGCTGGAACAACTCAGCCCATCGGCGGCCCCTGCAAATAGAACAAAACGAAACGACTCGCGTCGAAGAGTCCGTGGCCAATGATCACCGGCCAAAGATTGCGGCCGAACGCAAGAACCAGCAGTCCCATCAAAACGCCCAGCGTGCCGGTGATCGCGATACCGAGAGGATTCTGGTAGGCGTGCGCTAGCCCGAAAAGCGCGCCTTGCACGACACATGCGACGATCCACGCGCCGCGGCTTGCACCGAAAAACATGGCCAGGCCCTGCATGAAAAATCCACGAAACATGAATTCCTCGTAAAACCCTGCTCCGATAAACGCATAGAAAACGCCAAGAAGTGCGAGTTCCAAATTTCCCTGCACATCCTTGAACTTGCTAAGGTCACGGCGAAACCCTGCCTTTTCCGAAACATACATGGCGGCAAAAACAATTGCGGCCAGCCCAATGCCGATCATGAACGTGCGCATCCAACTCGCCGGCCGCTTCAGCCCGATGTCGGCCAATCTTTCGCCACGCAACAAAACCAGTCCGCACCCGACTCCGACCAGAAGGATTTTGCCAATCGCGTCGAGGATAAATCCCTTCTCCAAATTCATTGGCACCGAAACAAAAGCGCCGACAACGGCGTCGAGAAGAAACGTCACCGCCACGAGTACGACGATGTCGATCAAATAGCGCCACCGACGCGGGCCGCGTTTCTCGCCACCAATCTTGCTTCCCGTCATATGGCAAGAGTGAAACTCTTTGGACTCCACTTGGACAGGCAATTTTCTAGCGGTTCCTACTTCGAGAATCTGCTAAACCGAAATCGAAAATCTGATCTCTGGATTTTCCCGTTTCATCCTTCTAACTTCTTCCTTCTGACTTTCTCAAGTGTCCCCGTAGTTCAACGGATAGAACGGAGGTTTCCTAAACCTTAGATGTGGGTTCGATTCCCGCCGGGGACGCCAGTTCTTAGGGAGTGGAAGAGTGCTCCCTCCTTAGACTTTTTGGCTAGGCCTTTTTGGGCAACGCCAAAAGGTGTTCGCGTAGCAACTTGACCCGCCAACTGCAATGAAAGCTCGCGAGTTTAGGGACAGATTTTTGAAGCGCGAGGGCGGCAAAAATCTCTCGACCACTGACGCAATTCATTTAGCTACAGCGGCAATTTTCAAAGGTGATGAAGTTTGGACTCTCGACGATGGTAAAAAGAGGAAGCATCTTGGCTTACTAGAGCTGGACGGCCACGAATGGGCTGACAAGTTGGCGATCAAGCGACCGCACGTAGATCAGCCGGATTTGCTCTGAAGATTTCAAATTAGGACACTACCTTGCGGCGGGTTTGCTTGACAGGCTGGCAAGATCTTTCTAAACTCAGCGTCGCTAAATTCTCTCCACAATCGTCAACCATTCATGAAAAAAAAATCCACTTCACAATCCGCATTCTTTAATCTTCGTGTTTTAATCGCTGCAGTCTTTGGCATTACAGGCATCGCTTTGGCTTTACTTGCCATGGGCGCGTTCTCGAGCGCGTTCGCACAGGCAAAAGGAGCAAGAAACAACCAGGCAGTTCCGGGCACGCAGACGCCCGACGTGGTGCAAATGGTCGGTCCTGTCCGTCTGGACCAGGACTTACGAAAGCTGCCTTACGTAGCGCCCAAGGAGGAGTTTGAGGAGAGAAGGCTGATGCGTCATCCGTTTCCGCTGGCGGGTTCAAACGCGCCAGCAGGATCGGGAGCCTCCGGCCTCGCGTACGTCCAAAAGCTTCTCAAAAATGTTTGGCGCCCGGCGCCGACGATGCCGGGACCGTTGCTGACATTTGAGGGGATAGGCGATACATGCGGTTGTCAGCCGAGTGACAGCGAGGGCGATGTCGGCCCGAATCATTACATCGAAGCGATCAACCTAACGTTCAAGATCTTTGACAAAAGTGGCAATACCTTGTCGGGCCCAACCACCTACAATTCATTCTTTTCCGGCTTGACTGGCACTCCGTGCACTACTTCGAACGACGGTGACCCTTATGTTATCTACGATGTGGCGGCTGATCGTTGGCTGATAAGCGACTTCGCTTTTCCGTCGTTTCCTGGCGCCTCCTTCTGGCAGTGCATTGCGGTGTCCCAGACCAACAACCCCGTTAGCGGCGGTTGGTTCCTCTACGCTGTGCAAGTGGATCCGGCAAACCCAACATACCTTGGCGATTATCCCAAGTTTGCATTGTGGAACTCTGGCGGGAGCCCAGCGCAGAACGCCTATTTCTTGACGATGAACCTGTTTTCTAACAACACCACCTTCAATGGTGTGCGTGCCTATGCTCTCGACCGCGCCAGCATGCTAGCTGGTGGGCCAGCTCACGCCATCGGCTTCACTCTTAGCGCGACCGATGTAGGCGCTTCCTATAGCTTCGTCGCCGCGACCGCCGCTCGCGCTGGCGACCCACCGCCTGCGGGAAGGAATGAAATGGTGCTCGCTATCGATAGCCCGTCCACTGGCGGCGTGACCCTGACCCAGGTCCACGCCCGGTCCTTTCATGTGGATTTTGCCACGCCGGCGAATTCAGTTTTTGGCCTCGGCCCGACCCATCAGCCGAACGCCGAGATCACGGTCAATGGGTTCGTTGACGCATTTACAAATACTACAAGCGACCTTGTGCCACAGCAGGGCACGTCGACAAAGTTGGACACATTGGGCGATAAGATCATGACGCCGGTTGTTTACCAGAACCACGGCGGCACAGAATCGCTCTGGGCCGATCAGACCGTAATGGAGAATTATCCGAACGGGCCGACCGCAGTCCGTTGGTATCAATTTGATGTTACCGGGGGCAATTTCCCCGCCACGGCTTTACAGCAACAGAGTTGGGACAACACTATCGACGGCTTATGGCGCTGGATGCCCAGCATAGCCGTGGATCAAAGCGGAAACACTGTCATAGGTTATTCTACTTCCAACACGACAATCTTCCCTTCTATTCGATACGCCGGACGTCTTGCCGCTGACCCGCCAAGTAACCTCGCGCAAGGAGAAGCCATTATGTTTGCGGGAGTCAGCCGGTTTAATGGCAATCGCTGGGGTGATTATACGAGGACAGAGGTCGATCCCTCTGATGGCATGAGCTTCTGGCATATCAATCAATATGCGCAAAACGGCGACTGGCATACGCGCATCGGCAAGTTCAATTTCCAAGGCGTCGGAGGAAGCCCTACGCCAACCCCAACACCGACGGCTACACCTATAGCAACCGCAACTCCGACAGCTACCGCAACGGCGACTCCCACTGCGACTGCAACAGCTACGCCGACGGCCACTCCTACGCCAGCGGCGACGCCAGCTGCTCCAAGAGCGCTAAAGGCAACCAACGTGACTGCCAGTAGCTTCACCGCAAACTGGCGTAGCGTGACAGGCGCGACAGGTTACCGGTTGGATGTGGCCACGGACAGTTCTTTTGTCAATTACGTACCTGGGTATCAGGATTTAGATGTTGGCAACACGACGAGTCACAATGTTACCGGGCTACAGGCGCGTACAATCTATTATTATCGGGTACGAGCGTATAACGGTAATGGTACCAGTCCCAACTCCAACGTCGTCCAGGTAAGGACACCACGGCATTGAAATGATAGCGCAGATCGGTTGTAGGTGGCCTTAAAGGGCAACGCGGGACGTTAGCTCACCACGGCAAGCCCGGTTGTTACAGCCATCGGCAAAGCGTTTTGGGACATCGGGCACGCGCCCAAGATCTCGGATGCGGCCCGGTCGAGAGTGTTCTATCCGTTGAACTACGGGAACAACGATATTTCCGATTTTAGATTTTCGATCGCCGATTGCAAACAGTGGATATTCACGCGGCGCGGCATCGAATTTCTTTCCGAGAAACATTGTCCGTCTTTGCTTCGCATCCGAGGCGATATCCAAAGTGGAGGATCTTCGTATGAGCAACGGTCGGACGTCCAAATCAATTTTCGCAACTGCCTGGAAATTACTGAAGCTGACAGCGGAGCAGTGGCTAAGCGATAACGCGCCACAATTGGGCGCCGCGCTGGCGTACTACACGGTGTTCTCACTCGCGCCGCTCATCCTGCTCCTGCTTGCGGTCATTGGAGTGGCTTTCCGCAACGATCCCGCAGGCGCTTGGAGCAGACTCACCGAACGGATGGGTTATTTTCTCGATAAAAGCGCCATTCAAGTGGTCGAAGAACCGATTAGCTGCCATTTGATCGCCTGAAGAATCCGACGCTTTTGTCAGAGTTGAACAATCGCGTCGATATTTTTGAATCGTATCCTATAAGGTTGGGTATGAAGCTTTGGCGGAAGAATGGCGATCACGTTTTGGTGGTCGGCATTTTCCAAAGCCCGGGGACAGGTCGGGCCGTATTGAGGAATCTCCATTGGGCTCGGTTTGGCCGCACCGCCGCAATCCACGCTTCGGCCGGAGGTCGGCCGCGGGTCGAGGAATATGGCGTCTCGGCGATCGGCGGAGCGGCCGCGGCCGTCGGCGTGGCCATCGGGACCTTCATCTTTTGGCAGTGCGGAATTTTGACAGATTACCGGCCGACCGTGCTGGCGCTGTTGCTGGCAGCGTTTGCGTTGGCGAGCGCTGTCAGCGGATGGGTTCTCGTCCGGTTGTTTCGGCAGCATGTTGATGAGGCTTGGCTAGCCTGGTGCGCGAGCACGATCCTACCCGGCGAAACGGTTGTGATGGCAGAGGTCGAAGTCAGCGACGCGCCGCGCGTGCTAGTGATTTTGCGAGACGTCGAAGCTGAAGCGCCCGTGACATTCGCTTTTCGTTCGCCGCCCCGTTTTTCTATCGAATCGACCACGCAACCACTCTGGGATGAACGACCTTCGAGTCAGCGTCTCTCAGAAAATGCCGCGAACCTCGCGCGCTCGATCTCGGTCAGCCGGAAAACGCAGCCGCGGGGGCGATCCTTTCTGCGCCGGTTGCGAGAAGTAGAGGGCGCTCTGGAATGGGCGAACGCGAGTCTGGCGATGTCGGCCGAAATGCACCATGCCGTTACCCTTTCGGCGGAGTGGCTGCTCGATAATGCCTATTTGATTCGGGAGCAGGTGACTGATCTGCGGCGGAGTCTCCCGCAAAAATATTATGGAAAGCTGCCTCTCATCGGCAGCGGTTCCGAGGCAGGGCTGCCGCGTGTTTACCATGTCGCCTCGAAAATGGTGTCCGAGAGCGGCGGTGCACTGGAGCCGGAGATCATCCGGAAATTTCTGGTCGCTTTTCAGGAAATCACGCCACTGGACATCGGAGAACTTTGGGCCCTGCCGCTGATGTTGCGTTTGCAGTTACTCGAATGCTTGCGCGCGCTCGCGATCCAGGTCGAGCAACAACAAAGCCAGAGCGAAGAGGCGGATTTTTGGGCTAATCGACTCATCACCGCCGCGCGTCACAGCTCGCCGCGGTTGCTCAGGATAATGGAAGAACTGGTGGAGCGTCATCCCGAGCCGACCGCACATTTTGCGAGCGAACTGATGGCGCATCTATACGACGAAGAAGCGACCCTGCCGCTGGTGAGCGGGTGGCTAGAACGCTCTCTACGCGCGCCTCTCCTCGAAGTCATGCAGCAGGAACATCGGCGCCAGGCCGTGCAACAGACTGCGCTCGCCGATTTGATCAACAGTTGCCGCCTCCTTGCGCAAATCGCGTGGCCGGAATTTTTCGAATCGGTCAGTTGGGCGGAAAGCGAACTACGCGCTGATCCCGCTGGAGTTTATGCCCGCCAGGATTTTGAAACGTCTGATCGTTGCCGGAGCGCCGTCGAGGAAATCGCCAGATGGTCAAAAATTTCAGAACAGGAAATCATCAACCAAACGCTCGCGTTGGCGAAGGCTGCCGAGGACAAAGTTACGCGACACGTCGGCTATTATTTGATAGACGCTGGGCGGCTCACGCTGGAGCGGGCAACCGGCGCTCGGGTGCCGCTCGCAGAACGGTCGCGCCGATGGCTTCGTGCGCACGCGGCGGGCGTATATTTCGGAAGTCTTCTTGTACTCACGCTCACGATCGTGGGGACCCCTTTGCTTTTCGTTGCCGGGTCAGTCCCCGGGGTAACGCTCGGATTAATCGGTCTTCTGCTTCTCTTGCCCGCGAGTGACTTGGCGGTGCTGGCCGTGAATTATTTCGTGACCTCACTTCTGCCTCCGCAGGTGTTGCCGAAATTGTCCTTCAAGAGAGGAGGTATTCCTGATGATTGCCGCACGCTGGTGGTGGTGCCGACGTTGCTCACCACTCCGAACGCAATCCAAAGGGAGCTCGACCGCCTCGAAATTCGCTACCTTGGAAATACGGATGCGAATCTGCGCTTCGCGCTCCTGACAGATTTTGCCGACGCACCGCGAGAGAGCATGCCGGAGGACGAGGAGTATATCGACATCGTGGCCCGCGGCATCGAGGAACTGAATCGCCGGTACGGAGAGGGGCGCTTTTTTCTTTTCCATCGCCGGCGCTCGTGGAGCGAGAGCGAGCAACGTTGGATCGGTTGGGAGCGCAAGCGCGGCAAGCTCGAGCACCTCAATCGATTCCTCATCGGTGAATCGGCGCCCGAGTTGGAAGGATTTCTTTGTGCGGGCGATCGCACTCGACTCGAGGGTATTCGTTTTGTCATCACGCTGGATGCCGATACACAACTACTCCGCGGCGCCGCCAGGAGGATGATCGAAACGCTGGCGCATCCGCTGAATCAGGCGCGGCTTTCGCCGGATGGGCGCCGCGTGATTCGAGGTTATACGATCATTCAACCGAGCGTCAGCGCTACGCTTCCGAGCGCCATGGCGACATGGTTCTCACGCATCTTTGCCGATCCGCGTGGGATCGATCCATATACCCATGCAGTCTCCGACGTTTACCAGGATTTAGTCGGTGAAGGCAGTTATCACGGCAAAGGCATTTACGAGTTGCAGACATTTCATCGCCTTTTGTCCGGACGATTTCCAACGGCGCACTTGTTGAGCCATGATCTGCTGGAAGGCAGTTATGTCCGCGTTGGGTTGGCAACAGACATCGAACTGCTCGACGTTTTTCCGAGCAGTTACATCGCGTGGTGGAATCGGCAGCACCGCTGGATTCGCGGCGACTGGCAAATCATTGATTGGCTGAAGCTGCGGGTGCCAGTGGGCGGCGGCAGAGTTGAACCTAACACGCTTTCCGCCTTCAACCGGTGGAAGATCTTCGACAATCTGCGCCGGAGTCTGGTGCCGCCAGCGATCGTGGCCCTCTTGCTGGCAGGCTGGCTTTTAACGCCGGCACCCCTGCTGTGGAGCGGGATTGTCGCCGGCGTGATGTTGTGGCCAGTCCTGAATTCTCTTCTCGCGCTTTTGTTCCATCCACCGCCGCCCGGGACCAGATTCTGGCGCGAACCGCGCGACCGCCTGCTGCGGTCTTTGTTTTGGGTTATTTTTCTGCCGGATCATGCGGGTATGGCACTCGATGCCATCATTCGCGTTGCCTACCGGCGAATCATCTCTGATCGGCTACTACTGGAATGGGAGACGGCACAAGACGCCCATCGCCGCGCAAAAAATCAGCAGTGGCAGTTCGTTCTCGCCCGGCTTTGGATCCCAGCCGCCTCTGTAGTGCTTTTCGTCGGCGCAACTTGGCAGGGAGCATCCGCGATGATTGCTGCGACGCTATTTCTCCTTTTGTGGACTCTCTTTCCCGTGGCGGTAATTGCGATCAATCGCCCAGCCAAGAGTTGGCGCGGCGGAATTTTGACCGCGGACGATCGGCGGTTCCTGCGCACCGTCGCACGACGAACTTGGAGATATTTTGATGATTTTGTCGGGCCCCAAACTTCCTGGCTGCCTCCAGACAACGTTCAGGAAACGCCAATGCGAGAAATTTTTATGCGTACTTCGCCGACGAACATCGGGCTTTCGATGCTGGCGACGGTGGCAGCTAACGATTTTGGTTATATCACGATCGATGAGTTGGTGGCGCGCAACCTCGGCACGCTTGAAACAGTGAGTCGTCTCGAACGTTTCGAAGGCCACCTTTTTAATTGGTATGAGCTGAGCACACTGAAGCCATTGCAGCCTCGCTACGTCTCGACAG
This sequence comes from Verrucomicrobiota bacterium, assembly GCA_003219005.1. GTDB lineage: Bacteria > Verrucomicrobiota > Verrucomicrobiia > Chthoniobacterales > UBA10450 > Udaeobacter. The sequence continues at coordinate 6,338 of QHPG01000082.1, read as the reverse complement.
TAGATAGTGGCAATTTGCTCGCGAGCCTCTGGACCTTCGAAACGAGCTGCGATGAATTGGCCGCGCGCCCCCTTCTGGACGCGGGCGCCTTGCGTGGAGTAGCCGACACGCTCGGCGTGATGCGGGAAATTGGTGCCACAATGAAGAAAGCGGAACATCCTCTGGCGTTTTCGCGCCTGATGGAGCTCACTGCGAGCGAGCCGGCTAATCTCGAGGAAGTCATCCTGCGCTTGCGCACTGCTCGATCGTTCGCGCAGGATCTGCTGTTCTTCTTCAAGACGCGTGAAACCGATCCGCGCGCTTACTGGGCGCAACAAGTCGCCAGGCAGGTCGCGGCGTGGAATGCCGTCGTCGATAAATATTTTCGGCCGGTCGAAATTCTGATGGCGTCGCCATCGCAATTGATGTCGTTAGGCGAAGCGACGCACGAAAGCCGGCGCGAGGCGCTCGCGGCTACCTTTTCACTGCGAAACATTGCCACCGAGGGAATCTCCGGGCTGGTGCCGCTGCTCGCATTTCACGGGCAACATGAGGGACCCGAACTACCGCCTCCCGTGCGCGAGTGGTTCGATCTTCTCGTGACCGAGGTGGAACGCTCGCGCCAGGCCGCGTCCGAACAGCTCGCGCACCTAAACGAGTTGATTGCCCAGAGCCAGCAACTGGAAAGCGCTATGGGGTTGCGATTTCTTTATGATGAGGAACGGCGAATTTTTGCGATTGGGTATCAAGTAGCGCAACGGCGACTCGACAATTCCTTCTACGATTTGCTCGCCAGCGAGGCGCGCCTGACGAGTTTCATCGCCATCGCACGCGGGGAAGTATCGGTGGAACATTGGTGGGCTTTAAGTCGGCCCTTTGGCTCGGCCTACGGCCGGCTACCCCTTCTTTCCTGGAGTGGCACGATGTTCGAATATTTGATGCCGCTGCTGTTCACTCAGACGCATGAGAATTCGCTACTCGATCGCGCCTGTCACGACGCCGTGCACTGCCAGATTGCCTATGCCCAGCAAAGCAGCGTGCCGTGGGGCATTTCGGAATCCGCCTTCAGCGCGCTCGACCGGCACAACGTCTATCAATACCGCGCGTTCGGCGTGCCGGCGCTGGCGCTAAGGCGCGGACAGGACCAGGATCTAGTCGTCGCTCCGTATGCAGCAGCGCTTGCTCTTGGCGTGCAACCGGTCGCCGCGATGAAAAATCTGCGGCGGCTCGCCACGGCGCACAATCCCACGCTGCTGGGCGACCACGGTTACTTCGAGGCGATCGACTATTCACGACGGGCGGAACCCCGGGCCTCGGATGGGATCATCATTCATTGTTATATGGCGCATCACCAAGGAATGTCGCTCCTCGCCTACGACAACGCTTTACATGACAATACGATGCGGAGGCGTTTCCATTCCGATCCGCACGTTCGCGCTACTGAACCACTCTTGCACGAGCATATCCCCGAACAAATTTTGCCGACCACGGGTGAGGTGCAGGAAGAGCGACCCCTGCCTCGGGCGATTTCCATCGGCGGCAGCGCGGTCGTAACACAAACGCCGGATGTTTCCTCACCGCGCGTTCACCTTCTCTCCAACGGAGCCTACTCGGTCATGGTGACCAATTCCGGCGGGGGCTACTTGCGCTGGTTGGATCTGGACGTCACGCGCTGGCGTGCCGACACGACCTGCGATGCGCCGGGGCCCGTCTGTTATATCCGGAATTTGGAAAGCGACACGGTCTGGAGCAACACCCATCAACCGGTGCCAGGTCCCGAGCGTCGTTACACTTGGAGTTTCACGCCAGACAAAGCCGAGTTTCGGCGGAGAAGCGGGCCGTGCGAGACTTTTACAGAAATCGTCGTCTCCGCAGAAGACAACGCCGAGGTCCGGCGTGTAACTTTGGTTAACATCTCAAGCAAATCGTGCCGGCTTGAGTTGACCACTTACCTGGAGCTTGCTCTTGCGTCGCACCGGGCTGATCGCGCGCATCCCGCCTTCAGCAAGCTCTTCATCGAAACCGAATGGCTTCCGCATTGCGAAGCCCTTCTGGCCCATCGCCGCTTACGCGCTCCCGACGAACAGCCAATCTGGGCCGCGCACCTGATGGTCCCCGAGCCTTCCTCTTCCCCCAACACGACTGAGTTCGAAACTGACCGCGCCCAGTTCCTCGGTCGAGGCCGCACGCTGGAAAATCCCGTTGCCCTCAGCCGCAACCTAACGAACGGGGTCGGTATCGTGCTCGACCCGATCTTCAGCCTGCGCCGGCAAATAACGATCCTGCCTAACAAACGATTTCAATTTGCACTCGTCACGGTGGTCGCGGAGTCGCGCGAAGCCGTCATCGGGCTGGCCGAACGCTACGCAGAGTTTTACACGTGTGCGCGCGCCTTCGAGACAGCGTGGACTCATTCCCAACTTGAAATGCGCCGGCTCCATATCCACCCGGGAGATGTTCAGACGTTCCGGCAACTGGCAGCCCACGTCATCTTTCCGCAGGCTCAACTGCGGCCGCCACCGGCGCGTCTCGGGCGACGCGCGGAAGGTTTCTGGCATCTGCGTGGGTTGAAGGCCGATCTCGTGCTGGTGAGCGAGGAAGCAGCCAGCTACGAAGAACCGTTGGTCGGCGATCTGCGCAGGCTTATTGAAGCGCAAGCGCACCTGATCGGCGTGGACCAACCCGGAGGGGTTTATCTTCGCTCGGCAACGAAAATTTCGAAGGAAGACCTGATTGCACTTCAGGCCGCTGCGCGGATGGTCGTGGTCGCGGCTCGCGGCACGCTGCGCCAACAACTCGCCGCGACCAAACCGGTTAATGTAAAATCGCAGCTGCTATCACCCGGCCGCCACTTCCGCGAAGAGTCCTCCGCGCCATTGCCTTTCATGGAGCTGAAATACTTCAATGGGCTCGGTGGCTTTACCGAGGACGGAAAGGAATTCGTCATCTATTTGGGGCCCGAGCAGCAAACGCCGCTTCCCTGGGTCAATATCATGGGCAATTCGAAGTTCGGCGCTCTGGTTTCCGAGTCGGGCGCGGATTTTGTCTGGGGCAGCAACAGCCAGAATGATCGCCTGACACCTTGGTTCAACGACCCAATCTCCGATCCGCCCGGGACCGCCATTTACATCCGCGATGATGATCTCGGTGTCGTCTGGTCGCCCACGCCCCAGCCGATCCGAGAGAGTGATGCCTATCGCGCACGGCATGGGCAGGGTTACACAACATTTGAACACAACAGCCATGCGATCGAACAAGAGTTGGTCACCTTCGTGCCGATCGATGAAGCCGGCGGCCTGCCGGTGCGCCTTCAGCGCCTGCGCCTTCGCAACAGTTCGTCGCGTCGGCGAAAGTTAACGGTCACCTCTTATGCCACTCTTGTCCTTGGGTCCGATCCCGAGGAGACCAGTATGCACGTAGTCACAAAATGGGATCTGCAAAGCAAGAGCCTCTTTGCCCGCAACTCCTACCAACCGGAGCTATGTGAACACATCGTCCTTGCCGCTTCCACGCCGGCGCCTACGTCATTCAGTGGCGATCGTACCGCGTTCATCGGACGCAACCGCTCGCTGCACGATCCTGCCGCGACGGAGCACGAACGATTGACTGGCGATACTGGCGCCGGTTTGGATCCTTGCGCCGCCTTGCAGGTCGTGGTCGAGATCGATCCGGAACAAAGCGCCGAAATAACTTTTCTCCTCGGGCAGGCGGATGACGAAGAAAAAGCTCGTGCCCTCGTGAACCGCTTTCGTGATCCCGCAAATGTCGAAGCCGCGTTGGAGGAGACCCGCCGTTGGTGGGATCGGCTCCTGGACACGATCGAAGTGAAAACTCCGGAGCTTTCCACGAATTTTCTGCTCAACCGCTGGCTGCTTTACCAGACGCTTAGCTGCCGCGTCTGGGGCCGCTCAGCGCTTTATCAATCGAGCGGCGCTTACGGGTTCCGCGACCAGTTGCAGGACGTGATGGCCCTTGTGCACGCCGCACCCGAAATTGCGCGTAACCACATTCTGCGCGCGGCCGCGCGGCAATTTGTGGAAGGCGACGTCCAGCACTGGTGGCATCCCGAGTCAGGCGTTGGCGTCCGCACTCGGATTAGTGACGATCTTCTCTGGCTTCCCTTCGTTACCGCGCACTACGTCCGCACCACTGGCGACGCCGCGATCCTCGATCAGATAGTTGCGTTTCTCGAAGCTAAACCACTCGAGGCGCAACAGACAGAAAGCCTCTCCATTCCGGTCGTTTCTCACACGGAGGGCACGCTGCTCGAACATTGCCGGCGCGCCATCGTGCGTTCCGCCACCGCCGGTCCGCATGGGCTGCCGCTGATCGGAGGGGGCGATTGGAACGACGGCCTCAACCGCGTCGGGCTCGGCGGCAAAGGCGAGAGCGTCTGGCTCGCCTGGTTTGAGATTTGTGTGCTCAATGATTTCAGCGAATTGCTGGCCCTGCGCGAACTGCATGACGAAGCAAAAGCGTGCCTCGCGCGCGCCGACCAACTGGCGCAGGCTATCGATGCTCAGGCTTGGGACGGAGGCTGGTATCGTCGCGGATACCTTGACGATGGCACGCCTATCGGATCCAAGGAAAATGCCGAAGCGCGCATCGATTCGCTCCCGCAAACCTGGGCTGCAATTTCCGGCGCAGGCGACTCGAATCGCGTGGAGGTCGCGCTGCGATCGCTCGAGGAAAATCTCGTGCGTGAAGCCGACAACCTGATCTTGCTTTTCACTCCACCTTTTGACAAGACCGCCGCCGACATTGGGTACATCAAAGCGTACCCGCCTGGCGTACGGGAAAACGGCGGCCAGTACACGCATGCCGCCACCTGGGTGGCTATGGCTTTTGCCCGCCAAGGCGATGGCGACAAAGCTGTTCGACTTTTGCGTATGCTGAATCCAATCGAGCATGCCCGGGACGAGAAGGATTGCGAACGCTACAAGGTCGAGCCGTATGTCGTGCCGGGCGATGTTTACTCGTTAGCTGGCCCGGTTGGGCGCGGTGGGTGGACGTGGTATACGGGCGCAGCGGCTTGGACCTATCGCGTCTGGCTCGAAGAAATTCTGGGATTCCAACGCCGCGGCAACACGCTTACGATCAACCCGGTCATACCGAAAGATTGGTCTGGCTTCCGTTTGCGATACCGTTTCCAAAACACCATTTATCGCATCGCAGTCGAGAATCCAGAACACTGTTCCCGGGGTGTTACCCTCGTTGAATTGGATGGAGTCGCGGCAGCCGACAAAATCGTGACGTTGCATGATGACGCGCTACCTCACGAGGTGCGTGTTGTCCTGGGAATCGAACCGTCGGAGTGAGGATCATGTGCTCGTCCGTCTCGGCTTCTCGGCCGAAACGATTCAAAACTGGAGGAATCGTCATATGAGCAACGGTCCGACGCGCAAACCAATCTTCGGCACTACTTGGAAATTATTGAAACTGACAGCGGAGGAATGGTTAAACGATAAGGCGCCACAATTGGGCGCGGCGCTCGCGTACTACACGGTGTTCTCACTCGCGCCGCTCATCCTGCTCCTGCTCGCAGTCATTGGAGTAGTTTTCCGCAACGATCCTGCGGGCGCTTGGAGCAAGATCACCGAGCAGATGGGTTACTTTCTCGATAAAAGTGCGCTGGAAGTGGTGCAGAACATTGCCGAGAAAGCTTCACAACCGGGGAAAAGTACTCTTGCGACGATGATCGGAATCGCGTTTGCCCTTTTCGGCGCCAGTGGAGTGTTCGGTCAGTTGCAGGATGCATTGAACACGATCTGGGGCGTGAAAGCCAAACCGGGACTCGGTATCTGGGGATTCTTGCGCACCCGCTTTTTGTCCTTCGCGATGGTTGGGGGCGTTTGTTTCCTCCTCATGGTCTCGCTCGCAATCGAGGCCCTGCTAAAAGCGTTTAGTCATTATATCCAAACAGCAATGCCAGGCGGTCTGACCATCGCGGTGAGCGTTTATCTGATTTTCGATTTCGCGGTGATCACAACGCTGTTTGCGATGATCTTCAAAATCCTGCCGGACGTGAAAACCCAATGGCGCGACATGTGGATTGGCGCCGCGATGACAGCGATTTTCTTTTTGATCGGCAAGTGGGCGCTTGGTTTATATCTCGGCAGTGGGACGGCGGCATCGGCTTACGGCGCTGCCAGTTCGCTGATCACATTGCTGCTATGGATTTACTATTCGTCGCAGATTTTACTTTTCGGCGCGGAGTTTACGCAGGTTTACGCGAGTGAATTTGGAGCACGGCTCGAGCCCAGCGCATACGCTGTGCGGATCGAGCGAAAAGAGATCGAAAAGCCATCGCGCTGAAGCATCGTTGCCTCGACGTGATCGCGAACTCGCGAATCGGATTC
>QHPG01000285.1 GCA_003219005.1 Verrucomicrobiota bacterium | reverse complement strand
TGGCAAAATTTTCTGCTATGAGCTCTTCGTCCTCAACCCGATAACCCAATTCACTTTCCAGAAACGCGACCAGGCGAATCAGGGCGAGCGAGTCAATCTGCAGCGGCTCGTCAGGATTAGTTACTGGTGGCAAAGAACCGCGATTGTTATCTATGTACTCTTTGAGTTTGTGTGGTATTTCCATCATTAGTTTCTTATTTTGGCCAGAGGCGGATCATTGCCAACCGCTTTTTGTGAAAAGTCATCCATTTCTTGCCCGAAAATCATGGGTACGTTTGCAAAAGACCGGAAATCACCGCGCCCCCATCCATTCCTCGGTCGTTTCGACGGGGGAATTAGGTTCCCACAAGGCGGCGCGTTCCGGATGAAAGCGGGATCCAATCGGGATGGAGTAATCATCTTCGTGTTCATAATCCCGCGTTCGTTTGAGCAATTTGCGGAAGGACAGGATGGCCCGCGAGGGTTGGTGCTCAGTTTCATAGATTCGTCCGGCGAAGGCATCAGTAATCTCATCTATGTAGCGGTGATGAGCGAAGGTCGCGAAGGCGAAGGGCTGTTCCCAGAACAGGTCAATCATGTCTTCAAGGTTATCGATCGCCTTCTCGCAAAATAGCATGTGCTCGGCAAATGGGTTGGCGTTGTCGCGCCCGTTGCCTTCAAGATACCGGCGGATCAGCGGCGCGGCGAATTCCGCTTCGCGCATCGTCACGGTTAGTCCGAAAGAAAATATCGGGTCGATGAAACGATGCGCATCACCAATGCAGATGAAACCTTTTCCGCAAAAACGGCGGACTTGATAGGAATAGTTCGGGATGACATGCACCTTCTCGACCAACTTCATCTCGGGAATACGGCGCCGGATTTCCGGATTAATGTTGTAAAGCTCATTGCGGAAGAATTCCTCAGGGGTTTGCTTTTTCTCCAAAAAGTCAGCCCTCGGCGTGACCATTCCGACGCTGACGACGTCCTTATCGAGCGGGATGAACCAAGCCCAGTGGAACTTCTTCGCATAAAAAATCAGTGTGTTGTCTTTCGCGTGTTCGCCCGAAGTGCCGGCGCCTCGGATGGCGCCGGTGACCTGCGAAAAAAAGGCGACCTGCTTGTCGTAGCTGCCGACGTATTTTGGACCGGTGACACGTTGGTTGGCGAGAAACGTTGCCTGGCCAGAGCAATCGAGCACTACCTGGGTTTCGATGTCCTCGCTCTTGCCGTCCGGCCAGCGAACGGTTACGCCTCGCACCGCGCCGTCATCGGCCAGTAGCGGCTTGGTCGCCGTGCCCGGCATGACAGTGGCCCCGCGCGCCTCGGCTTCCTTGAGCATCATCGTATCGAAGTCGCTGCGACGGACCTGCCATGTGGTCGAATCCGAAAGATTCCATTCCTTGCCACGGGACGACACTCGGACGTACCAGCTAGTGGCGCCGCTCGTGCCGAAGACTCTTACGCCGTGCTTGACGGGGTATTCCCTTTTTACCATCTCATCCTCGAAGCCGAGTCGCCGAAGCACCTGGCCAGATTCGCCGGTATTGGACTCGCCGATGTG
>QHPG01000168.1 GCA_003219005.1 Verrucomicrobiota bacterium | reverse complement strand
ACAACACTAAGATGGAAAAGCTGAGGGTGCTGCTCGTAAGCATTGTTCCGCCAAGGAACGATTGTGGCGTGCGCATCGTCATGCACCGGCATCTGGTAGAGGGAAATCCATTCAAACTACACGTGGCCAGCAACGCGGATTTTGAGGACGGCCTTCTGGTGCATACCTCTCTACGACTGCCGTATCTGATTCATCGACTGCGAAAGAGCCGATTCGGTCCGCGATTGGCTGCGTGGATCACAGACTACGAAAATTTCATCTGGCCGCTAACAGCCAATGGAGCATTGGAAGACGCGGTGCAACATTTCAAACCGGACGTAGTCCTTACTCTTGCAGAATGTGGGTTGTGTCAGATCGCTCGAAAAACCGCGCAACGGCATGGTTTGCCGCTGGCAGGGCTTTTCCTCGACTGGTTTCCGGTAACGAAAGGTCACTACGGTCACAAATCCACGCAGGGAATCTTGAGCCGCCGGTACCGAGAACTTTACGCCGCATGTGATCTGGCTTTCTGCACCAGCGATGGCATGCAGGAGATGCTAGGCCCGCATCCCAACAGCCATGTCATTTATCCCATGCCAGGAAAACATCGCGTGCCCGTGGAAAACTCCTGGCCGCGATCCAATGGAAAATTCCGGCTGGTCTATGTCGGCGCAGTGGGAAATTTCTATGGCCGGATGCTATGCTCATTGATCGAAAAAATTAAAGCGACGACTGACCTGGAACTCATCGTGATCGGGCCGAATGCGGACTGGCCAAAGCAAACTCTCGAACGGGCAAGGGCAAGCGGCACCTATCTCGGCTTCAAGCCACCAGCAGAAGCAGCTGAAGTGCTAGCGAGCGCCGACGCTCTGCTGGTTGTGATGAGCTTCGAGAAGGAACATGAACTGTTCATGCGCACGAGTTTCACCACTAAATTTCTGGACTACGCCGCATTTGGAAAACCTGTGATTCTATGGGGACCGGAGTACTGCACGCCGGTTCGTGTTGCTAAAAAGCATGGCGGAGCTGCGGTCGTCCCCAGCAGTGACGCCGACGCAATAGTTTCCCTTTGCCGTCAAATTGCCGCAGACTCAGCGTTGACTGAGAAGCTCTCTAATGAAGCGTTACAGTTGCATCAAACCCTGTTCAATCCCGATCGCTTGCAGAATATATTCGTTCAGAAAATAACCGAGTTGGTCGATGGACGAAATTAACGTGATCGTCATTTCCTCGGTTCGGCCCGAGAAAAGCACGGCTGCTGCAGTAACACTGCACCGACATCTGGTCAACCGGCGCGGCATTCAACTACACGTCCTGCCCGCTGAATATCACGAGATTGTCCACGGCTCTTTTCACTCTAAGATTATCCCACGGCTCATGCGAACGTCAGCGCGCCGATGGGCAGGTGATATCGATTACCTGATGCACACCACACTGCCATTAGAGAAACGCATGGTCGCACCGCCTGCTCGGGCGCGGACAGTTGTTTTGACACTGGCATACCGCAGCGGCTGCTGGGTAGCGCAACGCTATGCGAGGCGACACCGGCTCCCATTGATCGTGAGATTTGACGATTGGTGGCCCGACATTGCTGAAATTCATACTCTAGTACGCAAGCAACTGGAGCGGCGCTTTCTTGAGCTTCATCGATCTGCAGATCTCAGCCTGTGCATCAGCGAAGGAATGCTTAAAGCATTGGGCCCGCATCGCAACGCACGGGTTATATTGCCGATTCCTGATGCTGAGCCAATCAGGCCATCACAGTGCGAGGATTCGGCTGGTGAGTTTCGTGTTGGTTATAGTGGCAATATGTTTGATTACAGCGATATGCTGGGTGATCTGGCTCAGTTAGCAGTCAAACAGAAGGACGTTCGGATCGAATTCAGAGGACGCCCGAGTTGGCCGCAAGCGCTAATACATGAAATGAGACATCGTCATCTACTGCACGATTTCGAACCCGGCACAGGCTTTGACGACTGGCTGGGTTCCTTCGACGCCTACCTGGTCGTAATGTTTTTTGATGCAGTACAGCGGCGCCGTGCGGAAACATGTTTTGCAACAAAGCTTGTCGATTACTCGCGCGCCGGACGGCCAGTTGTTATCTGGGCGCCGGAATCGTCTGCTGTGGTGCAGTGGGCAAAAAAAAGTGGAGCTGCGCTCTGCGTAACGGACCCCGATGCTCGCGCGTTACTGGCTTCGGTCGCGGATTTAAAGAAAGATAGAGCCTTGCAACTGGAACTTGGTGCGCGAATACGGCGCGCGTACGAAACAGAATTTTCGCCAGTCGGTTTGCAGCAGCAATTTTTGGAAGCGTTAAATTCGGTTATCTAGTGTTGCGAAATGTTTGCCGCTGTAATTACCACAATTCAGGAACCGACACCCGGAGTTGTTAAACTTGTTGAGAAGCTAGCAGAATGTGGAGGCTTACTCGTCGTAGCGGGCGATAAACAAGGCCCGGCGCATTTCCGAAGCCAGCATTTCGCTGAAGGCTGTCGAATCGATTTTTTAGCACTGGCCGACCAACACGCCAGCGAGTTTGACTTAGCCCGGAAATTGCCCGTTGACTCGTATAGTCGCAAAAATGTTGCGTATCTTCATGCAATTGCTGCCGGGGCAGATTTCCTTTATGAAACTGACGACGACAACGCCCCGCTCGATTCATGGCAGCTTCGTTCCGAGTCCGTGGCCGCTGCTCGATCTGTCGCTTCGACAAATGGACGATGGGTAAATGCATATCGATATTTCAGTAGCGAGCTAATTTGGCCACGCGGGTTCCCGCTGTCCGAAGTTCGCTCGGAGGTACCTGAAACGAGAATGGTTGGGACGATGCGTAGTCCGATCCAACAGGGGTTGGCCAATGGTTCGCCAGATGTGGATGCAGTGTGGCGATTGATCTTCGATCGAAATTTCGCGTTCAGCGATGGTGTGCCGGTTGTGCTGGAGACCGGAAACTGGTGCTCGTTCAATACCCAGAGCACCTGGTGGTGGCCCGTAGCATATCCATTGTTATACCTTCCAAGTTACTGCTCGTTTCGGACGTGCGACATCTGGAAAAGTTTTATCGCCCAGCGGTGTCTTTGGGAGCTGGGCTACGGAATTACGTTTCATGCGCCGGAAGTATTTCAGGATCGCAATCAACACGATCTTGATCGTGATTTTGCAGACGAAGTGCCGGGCTACACGAAAAACAAAGAAATTGCCAATGTCCTTTCGCGGCTGCAACTGGGGAGCGGTGAAGCGCAAATCGGCGATAATCTCCACCGTTGTTATGAGGCGTTAGTTGCTGCAAAAATCTTTCCATCCGCAGAACTCGAGCTGGTTGAGCTATGGCTCCAAAACTTTCGCTTAGCTGTAACAAGGACGAACGCAGCGTGCACGGAGGACACGTCTGTAAGGGAGTCGTTCGACTCGGTGTAAGACTCGACGTGCAGTACCGGTGCCGCGTGACTGCGAACACAGTCAAATTCAACGTCATATCGACCGCTCATCTTTAAAACGAATTTGATGGAACCAGTTGTTATTGCGCTAGCTAGTAACGAACGCTACTTCCCCGGACTCTATTCCGCGGTAGCGAGCGCACTAAGCCACTTGGACTCAACGAGAGAAGTGGACTTAAAGGTGCTAGACGGCGGGGTTTCCAAACACTCGAAGAACATTCTTTGTCGGCTGGTTGAGAGGTATGGCAAAGTCGTCAGGCTGCAGTTTGTGGCGGTGGATGAATCGCTGTTTCGCGATGCGACACTTGGGCCGGCCGAATCGCACATGGCTTATTGCCGAACATTGCTGCCACGCTTGCTGGATGTGCCTCGGTTGATCTACCTGGACTGCGACCTGTTGGTGTTTCGTGATCTCTCCGAGCTTTTTGGTGTTGAATTGTCTCCCGGCAAAATTCTGGCGGCTGTTCCGGACTCAGAGACTTTGACGCTCAGCGATGACTCCCGCACCTTAACAAGCGCGATGAATCTGCCGGCCGTTGGGTGCTACTTTAACTCGGGCGTAATGCTATTGAATCTGAACGAACTGAGGAAACAAAATTTCACGGAGAAATCTCTCGAATTCTTCAAAAACTGGAGGGGACACTATCGTTTTCACGACCAATCGGCCATCAATTTTCTTCTTCACGGCCAGATTGGCGAATTGCCCGAACATTGGAATCGAGCGTCGTGGCGCTTTGACGAGCAGGACGACAACCGTCTGGACTGTGTGCTTCACTACACCCGTTCGGCGCCGTGGCTCTGTGGAATACCGGGCCCGGCCCAGGTGTTGTTTGAACGATTTGTCGCGGATGCGGGTTCGCCTGTGAATCGACAAGTAGCGGCTTTCAAAAAATCGCGGCGACAACAATTCTTTCGCAATGCGCTTGCACCTTTTCGGGCGCTTGCTTTTCCGGTGGTATCGTTTTTTTACAAAATTGCCGGACGAAAGGAAAAATGTGCGGGATATCAGAAAGCGGCGCGGTATTGGCTGTATTATATTTTGAACGCGCCGCGCCGGCGTCGCGTTCATCATAGGCGAGCCCGGGAAATTCAAGGTATGAAGTTCAAATTCGCCGCTTTCAAGTCCGCAACATGAGAGTATTGCATCTCAACACTCATCCCTCCGGCGGCAGTTACGAGTACGCGGCGCTTCTTTCCACCGCATTAGCAGAGCGCGGGATTGAGAGCCATGTGCTTTGCAAAAATGCGGCGGCTAAAGGTGGCAGATTTTTTCTCAATCGGTTGATTCGCCGGATATCAGTGTCGTTATCTCGCGAGCCGTGGCATGGGACCCGGCGACTGCTGTCACCGCCTGGTCCTGAAGAATTGGCAGACGTTGATGTTGTACATCTGCATACCGTAGCGGACTGGTTTGATGTTCCGGGATGGTTGGAGAAGCTGCCTCGCGGAATGGGCGTCGTCATCAGCATCCACGATATGTGGCATGTGACTGGCGGCTGCTTCCTTTATCGCGGCTGCGATCTTTACAGTGATACCTGCACGCCATGCCCGATCTTGCGATGGCCCGCGAACCGATTTCTTGCAGCGGACGAGCAATCGCGAAAGCTGCGCGCTTATCACAAATGCGGAGCGCGTTTGGTAGCTAACAGCCATTGGCTCGCCGAAATCGCCGGACGAAGCCCAATTGCCAAAGCTTGCGGCGGTGTGCGAGTAGTTCCGCCTGGAATCGACACGACTGTTTTTAAACCGCAGGACAAGAGCCTGTGCCGAAAGCATCTCGGATTGCCGGAAAGCGCGTTTGTCATCGTTACAGGTGGCGCGTCGCTGACGGATGCAAATAAGAATGTGCCATGGTTATTCGAGCAACTGTCCCATTTGCCAGAGCTGGCGGGCGTGATTGTTTTGGCATTCGGCGAAGGGGCGGTGCCGGTTCCGGGCCGTTTGGACGTGCGGTTTACGGGTGGCATTCGCGACCGACATGAGTTGGCGCGGCTCCTTACAGCAGCGGATGTATTTGTTAGTGCGTCGCAAATGGAGACGTTTGGTATGACGCTGGTCGAAGCGATAGCTTGCGGAACCCCATTGGTGGCCTTTCGAGTAGGCGGAATTCCAGAAGCTGCGCCTGAGGGACAGGGAGCCATGCTATGTGTACCCCAAGATGGGGCGGCACTGATCGAGGCGATCATGAAATTGCGAAATTCGGCGCAACTGCGCGAGATGCTTGGGGCGGCTGGTCGTGAGACAGTGCGCGTTCGCAACCAACTGAGTTCTTTCTCCGCTCTATTCGAAGGAATTTATCGAGAGTGCGTTTTGTCTCGTGAGAACGCAGAGCGCAAAGAATCAGCTCTTGTTTTGTGAAGGTGCAAGCGCCGTTTGGTTTTGTGACTGGTTGCCATGCGGGAGACAAGTTCATGGTTCAGGCCACGCTGGCCAGCATGAGGCATTACAGTCCCGATGTTCCAGTGTGCCTCATTGTAGACGGCGAGTTTGATGTTTCGGATCTGGTGAAAGAATACGATTTGAGGGTTTTGCGCGTTTCAGAACTGCCTGCCCAAGAAATGCGGACTCTCGTAAGCGGGAGTGGTCGCGCCAAGCTCGCCGCGATGTGGGAGGGCCCGTTTGAATATTACGTGTGGCTGGATTCGGACGCGATTGTTTGGGGAGACTTTACTCCACAGGTCTGCGCAGACGTGGATTTTCAGATTTTCTGGAGTGAGATCTCCATTCCGCCAGATGCCCAGGAGGTCCCAGGTTGGCTGGCGCATTTTTATTTTGATCCGCAAAAGCTTAGGCGCTTTGATGCCGAGTTTGAGTGGCGTGGAAACGCGTATTTTTCTTCCGGCGCCTTCGCCTGCAAACGGAATGTTATCCCGTTCGAAAAGTGGATGGAAGCGGAGTTGTGGGGGAAGGAAACACCTGGATTGTTTGGTGATTTTTCTGAGCAGCCGCTTCTAAATTATTTCGTTCACTCCATGTCACAACGCGGAGAGATCAGGATTGGTAGGTCCAACTTGCAGCATATCTGGAATCATCACGGAAAAGGAGAGCTAATGCGCGACTGTCTTGGCGCAGGCTGGTATTTGCCGGCGAAAATTCGCCGCCCTCGCGTGGCTCATTTCTGCGGACGCAAGCCTCTTCTCTCTGACCCGAAGGCTTTCTCGCGCCCTTTTACGATCGCTCGCTTGGAGCATCATCGTCGGCGGCGCTCTAATCTCGGAGCTTGGCTGGCTATTATGAATGAAGAGGCACGAGTTCTCCTGGGCAAAGTGAAAGGCCGCTTCTCGCGTTAGTTTGATCAAATGCGGGAATAGCAGTTATCATGAATTTTGCTGCGCTGGTCCTGAGAATATCCAAAGTTACCGAACGATTTCCTCGTTTTCACAAGATTGCTAGAAGGGCGTACTGTGTCTTTCGCCCGGGCATTCGTTTTCAAACGGAAGCTGCCTTCAAAGATTACCAAGACATTTTTGTCCTGAAAATTGGCGCGAACGACGGCATAACAAATGACCCCCTTGCTTCTCTAATGCTTGCTGATGCGCGATATCGTGGGCTTTTGGTCGAGCCCATCCCGATGTACGCCGCAATGCTTAGGGCTAATTATGGAAAGTGCGGCCGTTTTGCGATTGAGCAGGCTGCAGTAGCTGCGTCTTCGGGTACGGCAAACATGTACTACGTGGACGAAAAGGCTTTAAAAGGGATCGGAATTGGCAATCTGGATTGGGTGCGCGGCGTCGCCAGCTTGGACCGACTTCACGTACTCAAACATCTTAGTCCCGAGCTGCATTCGGCCGTGAAGGAGGATTCGGTGGAGTGCTTAACCGTGGATGCGTTACTATCGCGCCATAACGTCCAAAAGATTGATCTCCTGCACATCGATTGTGAAGGATTTGACTACGTCATTTTACGCCAATTCGATTTCACCACTCTTCGCCCGCGTATCGTGCTTTTTGAGCAGAAGCATTTGACTGCCCAAGATCGGCAGGCTGCGAAAATCATGATGGAGCGTGCCGGCTATAAAGTGGAGGAAATGGAAACGGACGTTTTTTGTTTAGCGGAGCCATGATTTTCATGACCATTTAGCTAATGATCACAACACAGAACCAGGCGAGTAACCCCACGCTCGCCAGATTGATAGCTAATTGCCCTTCTGCCAGAAAATGCCGGTCCAGTCTATATCGCGTATTTCCTCGGTGATGCCATTGGCCGCACGGTAGTCATGAACTGCCTGGCGGCAGGCGGGGATGGCGCCGTAGTCATCAACGATGACGTAGCCCCCCTGCGACACCTTTGGATAGAGGTTGACCAGCGCGTCCATGCTCGATTGGTACATATCGCCGTCCAATCGCAACACGGCCAGGCGCTCTATCGGTGCGGCGCGCAGGGTATCGCGGAACCAACCCTTGAGGAAACGCACCTGGTCGTCCAGCAGACCGTATCTGTCGAAGTTGGCCTTCACCTGTTCAAGTGAAACGGCAAGCTCTCTCGCTTCGTGCAATCGGTCACCGGCGTCAGGTGGATATTTATGCGCGTCCGGCGGCGGCAGACCATCGAATGAGTCGGCGACCCATACGCAGCGATCGGTCACACCATAGGCCTTGAGCATGGCGCGCATGAAGATGGTAGCCCCTCCGCGCCATACTCCTGTCTCGATGAGGTCTCCGACGACTCCATTAGTGATCACTTGTTCGATACAGAATTCCAGATTATCGAGGCGTTTCAGACCGATCATTGTGTGCGCAACGAGAGGCCAAATGCGGCCTTCCATGCGGTTTGCTGTGCTCAAGGTCAAGAGCTTGCCCTGACCGTCGCGAAGGGATGGCCAAGGCTGAGGGCTGCTTGGTAGTCTCAACAGCGCCCGGGCCAATCTACCGCGGAAACCGGCTGCGGTAGCGGGTAACGGCACTTCCTCCGCCTCTGGATAAATCATGTTCACAAGGCACCGCTTCATCAAATCCAAGTAGAGGTGCCGTGAATCTTCCAGCTTCTCCATGCTTTGTAATCCCTATGTCATCCTGAAACGTAAAACGTAAAGCGTGATAACCCTAATGGTCTTGGTGATTCCGTCTCTTTCCGTTTTACTTCCCACGTAGCGCCCTGCGAGTGGCTTCCAAATATGCCCGGCCCCACCGCTTGTCAGGTTCAAGGTGACTGCCTTCTCCCCACTCGTTCCAAGCGTTGATGAACACCAGGTTCTCGCCAGGGCCGTACGGCTCGAACCTCGCAAGAGTCGCCTCCAACCAGCGGCGGTAAAGCTTCGGAGTGGATCCGTGCAGGATAATGGCTCCGCGCTTGCGTCGTGGAGTATTGTCCCAGCCGGGAGTGACCCCGGGAAATCTCTTGTAGGGCGGCACATCTCTGCGGCGCATTAGATTTGCCACGCGCTTATAGCTATAAACGTCGTTCTGCTGGTAAGCCTTGCTCGACAAACCCCACCTGGTAAGGCGCTGCCACACTCTGCCCCGGCGCAATGGCATAGTTAAGGCCGGGAAGGACGACCAGTCGGGTTGAAACTCCACCGAGGCATCGAAGCCCAGGCAGGCCGGGTGCTCGCGTTCTTCGGCAAAGCTCTCCACGCGGCACAAGTATAGTTCCTTGAAGCCCAGCTTGCGGGCTTCGTCCCGCCAGATAGAGGTAGTTTTCACAGGGTCAGGGATGCTTCTCGCCCGGTAAACGAGGAACAGCGGCTTGTCCCCGACCTTGATATATCTCTTATCCCGAAAGGCGTTGGCAAGCCAGCGTATGTGTTGCCTGTCGTCCTCATCAGAATAGCTTTGCTCGATAAGGACATCCTTTTCCAATCCATCCCAGACCCGCGTCCAATTCTCGTTGGCCCAGCAGAGGCAGAATGGGAAATCGGGCTTTCCAGAGGCCAGCACCTCATCGAAAGGACGACTCAGAAGGCGCTTGCCGTTGAACCAGTAGCTGTAGTAGCAAAAGCCATAGATGCCATGCTCCCTTGCTAGGTCGGCCTGAGCCTGACGCGCTTCGGCCACGCGTAGGTCATAAAAACCAAGGTCGGCAGGGACGTGCGGCTGGTAATGCGTAGCGAAGAGGGGCGTGGCTCTGGATACGTTGGTCCATTCGGTGAATCCTTCGCCCCACCAACTGTCGTTTTCGGGGATAGGATGGAATTGCGGCAGGTAAAACGCTATCGGTCGAACGTTCATTTGTCGATTATCACGTTCAGTCCTGCGATGATGTCTGCCAACCGATAGCTGACGAGTGATAGCTGATAACTTGCCGATGGCATGGTGCGCGACACCTCGTAAACCCTCACGCGACCAGATATAGAGGAAGCGCATAGGAAGGCTGTGTCGTAAGTTGCCAATGACGTTCGACTGTTCCTGGAGCTTGGCAGTCAACTCGTCACGCTCGCGGGCTAACTCCAGCCGCAGGCCCAGTTGGCAGAAGAAGTCGCGCACCTCCCTTAGCTCGCCCTCAGTGGAGTTACACAAGGATCTTAGCAGATCGGGTTGTTGCTTACCCACAGCGAGAACGCCGAGGCCCTGACCCCAGGTAGCCTCGAAATGAGGATAGCGCGGCTTGATTTCTTTCCACAATTTCCACACGCCGAAATCGAGTTCGGCGACGTTAATGTCGTGGAAGAGTACCACGCCCCGTTCACTCATCTTCGGTAGCCAGGTTTCGAAATCGTGCCTGACCGCCTCATAGACATGGAACCCGTCGATATGCAACAAATCGATCGAGCGATCCTCAAAGTGAGACGCCGCCTCATCGAAAGTGGACTGGATGAGGCGAGAAAAGCCGCCATAGAGAGGATCATGGTGGCTCTTGAGATCGCTCAATACCTCAGGGCCGTAGTAGCCGTTATGTGGGTCGCCCTGCCAGGTATCAACCGCGTAGCAGCGCGTGCCGGTGTCCAGTTCCTTCACGGCTTGGCAGAAGGCACAGAATGACACGCCTGAGAAGGTACCCAACTCCACGAGCACTCTGGGCCGCAGCACGTCCACAAGAAACATTCCAAGAGGAATGTGCTCCATCCAGAAGCGCGCGCTTGCCGTGAAAGCCGCTCGCAGAGGGTAGGAGAAACAAATCGGGTAATCGAGCGGGTTGAAAAGAGCCATTCCTTTATCCACTAGGCAGTAAGCATTACCCGGCGGAATGTACGGTACCTTGCGGTTTTGGCAATGCCGGCTCGCGCCCTTCGTTCTAGCGCCTTCTGATCAATACCTTGAACATGGTTGCGCAATTCATGAAGCTATAGCGGAAGGGGCCAGCCGCGAGGCCTTCCGTCACATCACTTTGACCCTCTCACATGGCATATTATAGTCGCCGCGATGCTTCGCCTGCTCCACCACATTCTGTCCCGCAATCGCATGACCAGCCGCATTCAGCGGCGTGTCGTCCACCGTGTCAAGGACCTGCTCAACATGCCCGATGGGTACCATTCCATGGGCCAGATCTATCGAAAAATTAAACCTGCGGCGATTCTGGACATCGGCGCCCATCATGGCTACACCGTGGACAAGCTGTTGGATTACGCGCCGGGAGCAAAGATCCATGCCTTCGAGCCTACACCAGACAGCGCCGCGGTGCTGCGCCGCAGAATGAACGGACGGCCAAACGTCCAGGTGCATGAAATAGCACTTGGTGACACGACCGGGATCGTCAGCTTTCACCTGAACGCCGGCGAGCAGACTAATTCTCTGCTAGAGAATCTGGCTCCCGGCCAATCGCCATACGATCCGGTGCAGAAGCACCTCTCGCAGGTGCAGGTGCAGGCGATGACCCTCGACGATTGGGCCGCCAAATTCGAGCCCAACGGGATGCTGCTAATCAAAGCTGACATCCAGGGCGCCGAGCGCCTTCTGGTCGCAGGCGGAAAGAAGACCTTAGCCCAGCAGGTAGCGGCGTTTTATACTGAGATTTGTATCCTCCCTCAATATGAGAATCAGACGAGCTTGTGCGAGCTGAATCAAACGATGGTGGAGCTGGGTTTCGCCCTGTTCGACATCTATCCGTGTACGAAAGATGAGTTGGGGCGAGCCGCCTTTACCGACGTGATGTGGGTCAAGCCCGCCGCGCTGCCGTTGCGCGGTTGACATTGTGCTGAATTGTCGTGTCAGTTGGCAACAAAGCGAAGATGGAGTTTCGTGGAAGCCTTAAGCCAGTTCGGACAAACTGGTCGATACGGAGGCGGCGGCGATCCTGAATACGAAGACAGAATACAGCTGTAGGATAGTCTCGCAGCAGTTCAAGGCCGATTCATGGGATGATTTTCGGCTCGACGCCATCGTCTATTCCTCGCGCGTGCCCCTTGCGAAAGCCGATGCGTTACTTGTGCTGTATGACCCAAGTGACGAGCTGCTCAAGTTCGACGGCCCGAAGCTCTGGTTCACGACTGAACCTTCCTGGCATCACCACTTCCACTCGCACCCCGTTGGGAAGCGGCTTGTTCGAGAGCTCGACGCTTCGGAACGGGCGTTTTACGCGCATCCGGACGCAACTCACCGCATTCCGCATCCTACGTACAGTGGAAGCTTGTCGCGGCCACGAGTACCTTCGGTAAGGCATGCCGCAGTTGCTACCGTCAACAATTTCGGTGGACGCCTTTGGTTCCTTAAGTCTCACTTTCGGAACCGGAATCGGATGATATTAGATCGGCGCGTCGAGCTGTTCGGCAAGCCCGACGCATGGGCAACCTTCCGCCATTTTCCGAAGCTCTGGATTCAGAGGCCGCCAGATAACTATGCGGGGCAAGCGTCTCCCGGCACCGGTATCCACGACCATAAGAACATCCGGTTTTTGTCCGGCTACAAGGTTGCTGTATGTCTGGAGAACTGCACCGAAGCCTACTACTTTACTGAAAAATTCGTTGATGCCGTGCGAGCAGGATGCATCCCTGTATATCATGCCCACGCCACCGTGAAAAACAGGTTTCTCTCTGGTGCCAGATGGATCGATCCCGCTGAGTTCGGGTTTTCGTCGCGCCGCACTATAGAATTTGCCCTGGATCAGGACCAAACGAAGTTCCGCTCCATTAACGACGCATGGCTTGAGTCTGGAATTTTGGCGGATACTGACGACCTAAAAGTGTTAGCAAAGCTCCATAAGATAGTAAGTGCCAAATTGAGAGACCAAGATGTCCATTAACCTCCGGTACCAACTCGGACAGTTGTTCCGAAAGTGCGGCTATAGAGTAGCGCGCGACTACCGCTGGCCAGAGGTCCACGGGAATCTTCTCGTCTTGGGATTCGCGCTCTTACGGGCAAGGCGAAACGGGACAATTCATGTCCTCCAAATTGGGGCATTTGACGGACACGCGTGTGATCCACTCTTGGAGATTCTTCAAAACGAAAACGTTTCGGCCATGTTGGTGGAACCGCAAAAAATTCCGTACGAGCGTTTGGTAGAACTTTATGCAACTAATCCAAGGGTCTGTCTAATCAATGCCGCGGTGGCAGAGCACGATGGTGTGGTAAAACTTTACGTGCCTGGTTCGGCCGACTCACTGAAGGCAAGCCTTATCGCTCAACATCACCGGCGCTTTGGATCCGATACGAAGGAAGTTCGCGAGCTCGAAGTACCCTCTGTCTCTGTCAGTTCCCTAGTGAAAATGTTTCATGGCGAGCGCCTCCATCTTCTTCAGGTGGACACAGAGGGCATGGATTATCAGATACTGAAGTGGTTTTTTGATGCCGGTGTTGAGCCTGACGTGCTCAACTTTGAGTCGCTGCATCTAAGCAAAGCCGAACGCCTGGCATCACGTCGATTGTTGAATACCACAGGGTACTGGTGGATCGAGAGCGACCAAGACACATTCGCCTTAAAGGAGTCTTTGGTAAAATCCAACAAAATTGAAGCGAGCAATTGACTATTTCAATCATGATCACAACGCGCAACCGCGCAGAGGCATTACAGCGTACCTGTGAAATAATTGCCGCGCTCAGTCCCCCGCCTGCTGAAGTGTTGATCACAGCCGACGGCTGTGCAGATAACACGGTGAACGTCATCCGGAGGCACCTGTCGCACGCAACAGTGATCGTAAACAAGAGCGCGCGCGGGTCTGTTGCTTGTCGGGATGTTATGATGCGACAGGCGAGGGCGGATCTTGTGTTTGCCTTGGATGACGACAGCTACCCGGAACAGATGGATTGCATCGCGGTCGTCAGTCGTTTCTTTGAGGAAAGACCAAGACTGGCTGTTCTTCACTTTCCACAGCGAAGCGATGAATATCCCGAAACGTTTTCGCAAACAGAATTCGGCCCGGAACATTTGACGCGTTCGTTTGCTAACTCCGGCGCGGTCCTGCGCCGATCCACTTATCTCCAACTGCCCGGGTTTGAGCCTCGATTCTTCCACATGTATGAAGAGCCGGATTACGCCCTGCAATGTGTGGCGGCGGGTTATGACGTGCTTTTTTCTCCCATCCTTACCATCCGTCACCATTACTCCGGGGAGGCCCGCGATGAGATCCGCATTCATCATCGTCATGCGCGCAATGAATTGTGGAGCACTCTGATGCGATGTCCTTTTCCCTTCGCACTTGGAATGGTTGCATGGCGCGTTTTCTCCCAGTTCCGTTATGCGTGCAAGCGAGGCTGGTCCTGGGTGATTCGCGAACCCGCCTGGTGGTGGCAGGCGTTGGCTGAGGTTCCGTATTGTCTTCGAAAGCGCAGGCCTGTTTCATGGGCAAGTTACAAACACTGGCTTTCGTTGCCATAAAACGGTGAAGTGGCTTTGCTGTCAGCTTGGCGCGCGGGAACACTATGCGATTCCCCGGGCGTTACTCCGCGGGGACCTGCTCGCGTATCTGCTAACCGATGCGTGGGTCCCGCCCTCGTCTTTGCTTGGGAAAATCTGCGGTCGCGAGTCAAATCTCGCCGAGAGATTTCACGGTGAGCTGCGAGATGCACGAGTGAAAGCGTTTAATTCGTCATTGATCTTGTTTGAGACGCTTGCACGCGCGCGTCGCCTCAGCGGATGGGCAAAAATAATTGCGCGCAACGGCTGGTTCCAACACAAAGTCGTGTCCTTTCTCCGTTCTCAACTCTCAGCCATTGACTATCAGCCCATTTTATTGAGCTACAGCTACACTGCTCTTGAACCGTTTCGGTACGCAAAAGCACAAGGGTGGAAGACGCTGCTTGTCCAAATCGATCCTGGCCCGGAGGAAGAGGCGATCGTGGCGGAAGAGGCCGCACGCGTGCGCGAACTAGCTGCTGGCTGGCAGCCCGCGCCGACCGAATATTGGGCTCTGTGGCGTGAGGAGTGCAAGCTTGCAGATCGGATTGTTGTTAACTCTGAATGGTCGCGGGAAGCGTTAGTTCGCCGCGGCATTCCACGCGACAAGATATCAGTTATTCCAGTGGCGTATGAAGCGCGAGAGGTCAGAGGTCAGACGTCAGAGATCAGACGTGCGCGATCGTATCCTGCGCGTTTCACACAGGAGCGGCCGCTGCGCATCCTTTTTCTTGGTCTAATTAATCTGCGGAAGGGCGTGGCCAGGTTGCTGGAAGCCGCTCGAATTTTGCGTGATGAGCCGGTTGAATTTTGGATGGTTGGCCCTCTGGAAACCGCACACGCCAGCACAATCGGGAATGCAGGGCGCGTGAAATGGTTTGGCCCTGTAACGCGCAACGAGGCAACTGAGTTTTACAGAGATGCAGACGTATTCATTCTCCCGACCCTCTCCGATGGATTTGCCATTACGCAGCTCGAAGCGCAGGCGCACGGCTTGCCCGTTATCGTCTCGAAATTTTGTGGCAAGGTCGTGGAGAACGGCCTCGACGGAATGGTTCTCGAGGAACCGACTGGCGCTTGCATCGCAGCCGCCGTTCGCGATTGCATCGCGGATTCCGATCGGCTGCAAAAGCTTGCTGCCGCGTCACGTTTGCGTGACGAGTTCACAATCGAGGCTCTTGCCAAGCGGCTGCAAAAGCTGGGTGGAGCGCTGGAGAACTCGTCACACCAATGACATTTATTCATCACGTGGCTTGCAGCGGGGCCAGGGCAGTAATGACGCCTTTAACTTTCCCCTTTTTTACTTATACTGTGCGCCTCGGGTTTGCGCTCTATGGTCACTCATGAACTAACGTTCTATCTTGCTGGCGCCGCGTTGCTGATCTTGACGGTGGAAAGTTGCGTCAAGCTGCTGAAGGGGGATAGCTTTGGCTTCACACTTATCGTCTACATAACCGTTTTCGCATGGTATTTCGTCGATCCTTTTCTTAATCCGGACGATTATAATTACGTCCCTCCTTTTTTGTTAGGCCAAAGTTATGGGCAGGTACTACTGTTTTTAGTCGGGTTCCGTGTTGTCGTGCCGGCGGCAGTGCGTTGGATTCTCAGCCGGCGAAGTACTGGCGTTCTTGCCATGCAGCGCTTGACCCCCGAACAGATCTTAATGGCCGCCGGGGCGATTTGGCTTCTGCTCTTTGCGATTGGTATCGGTCGCATGGGTGGTGATGTGGTCGGCGCGGTATTTCCGGTCGATTCCCGCGCAGGCGTGACGATGTGGGGGCGTGGCGCAGTGGAAAGTTCGGCGACCGGATTCCTAATCGCCTCAGCAGCGTATGTCTTTAACGCCATAGCAGCGTTTCTTGGCGTTTTGGTATTTTTCCAACGCACTACCTTCTGGCGCGTCCTCGCTGGCGCAATGTTCGCCATTACCCTCCCATATTTCTTTTTCGAAGGAGCGCGCAGCCACTTTCTTGCGGTGCTTCTGCCTTTTATCCTGACGTATCTGTTGTATGGCCGGCATCCGCTCGTTGTAAGATTCGTCATTCTGGCGGTGGCGTTCGTCTGCTTGGATCAAGGTTTCAGGTTTGTGACGGCGTTTCGTAGCACTGGCTTCAGAGAGTTGCTGGCTGCTGAGAACCCGTACGAGCTCATGGATGAAGATGTGCGAACAACCGGCCTGAACATGATTCAGGAGCTTTGCTTTGTGAATACTTACCTGGATTCCGGTGATACGTCTCCAGCGTATGGCGCGAGATATTTAAATGAGCTGCTCAATTTCGTTCCGCGCGCGATCTGGCCCTCAAAGCCGTTGATTGGAATTGACTACGCGATTTGGCGCGGCTTTGAAAGCCCGGAAGGGGATCTAGGCGTCTCTACTACCATCTCCACTGGGATGATCGGCGGCGGCGTTTTGAACTTTGGCAAAATCTTTGGTCCAGTGGCAGCCAGCATACTGATGGCAGTTTGGACTGGTATGCTCATCCGCTGGTGGGAACAAAGAAAATCGCTGCTGCGCCTGGCGTTGTTCATGGTTGGCGCCGGTCTCACCTTCAACCTCGGCCGCGACATCAGCCTGCTGGTGCTTTGGCCTGTCATATTTGCATACTTTTTCGTTCGCCTTACTGAGATCTGGGCCACGAAGCGATTCGGACAGCTGCCACAGTTGGCAACTGTTGCCCCCGCTGACGCGCAACCAGTTCAGGTGTGAGCCGTGGCAGCTCTAGCTAGCTGCTGGAATGCTCGCCTGCCAAGCCGTAGTGTTAGAACGCGGACGGGAAAGTTGCGACACGCGGCCCGCCTCCGCTGAAGCTCCGGCGTGGCAGCCATCGCTTTTCGCTGCGATCCAAGCGAAATCTGGAGGTAAGGGGATTCGAACCCCTGGCCTTCTCATTGCGAACGAGACGCTCTACCAGCTGAGCTATACCCCCACTTTACCTCTGAAGAACGGCTGAGAATCTGAGCCTAAAAATTCCGTTTTTCCACCGCTTTTATCCACTGTAGGTCAACACGCGAAAAGACTACAGGATAAGACGAGCGCGTTTCGGAAAGTCGGGCCATGTCTCTACCGCTACAGGAACGGCACCTATTATGCACGCTTCAAATGTGGCGGCAAAGAGATTCGGTGCAGTCTGGAAACGACTGATCGTAAACTCGCCGAGCGCAATCTCGCCAAAAAGAAAGAGGATCAATCACACATTGACCGCTCACAAGGAAAGCTGACGCTCGCCGAATTGTGCGACCGATATTTAAAAACGGTTCAGCACCAAAGGCCAAAAACGATTGAGCGAAAAACTTTCATCGTCCAAGAGAATCAAGAATGACTGGCCGACTGGCAAACTCACTCAAGTTGGAAAGATCAAGCCTAGCGATGTCGATTTATGGCTATCGCGCTACGGTTTCGGCTCTGCATTCCGCAAGCTACACATTTCGTGCGTCCAAGAAGTTTTCGATGCGGCGGTGCGTGATCGCCTCATTACTGCCTCGCCAGCCGCACATCTGCGCTCAGCCAAGCGCGAGAAACCAATCCGACTGACGCCAACATTTGAGCAATTTAAGGCGATCATCGCAGATGTTCGGGGGGAAGTTTTCAACGCCGATGCCGAGGACAGCGCAGATTTTTTGGAATTTCTCGGGCTGGCTGGACTTGGCCAGGCTGAGGCTAGCTCGCTGACACGCTTCGATATCGATCTTGATGCTGGGCGCATCATTACGTATCGCCACAAGACGAGCACAGGCTTTACCATTCCGATCTTTCCGCAGGTGCGGCCGCTTCTCGAAAGACTGTGAAGGAAAATCGAACAGCGACCGTATCTTTAAAATTTCCGACGCGAAGAAAGCGCTAACCGGTGCGTGCCGACGTTTGAGCTTTCCGAATTTTACCCAACGGTCGCTAAGAAGAATGTTCATCACGCGAGCGATCGAAAGAGGCGTCGATATAAAAGTAATTGCGCTGTGGCAGGGACATTGTGATGGCGGCAAACTAATCTTGGACACTTACAGTCATGTCAATCCAGCTCACTCGAAACGAATGGCGCTGCTCATGGCGGACTAGCAAATAGCTGCTGCCCTTGAACATGAAACAGACGCGCCACGGTAGCCCAGGAAGACGCAAACGGCAGGCCGCGAAATTACTTGATCCTGCTTCTGAGGATTGGCGGCAGAATATGGATGTCAATCTGTTCCGGTCAGATGCCAAACATCCCTGGTTGGACCTGGCATGCGCGGTTAAGCGTTTGTGGGTGAAATTAGCCGGTTCCAATGCGTCCAGTTTTCCCTTGAACGCGATTCTTTCATGCAACTGAATGACTTGAGTCTCGCGCCGACGCCCGATCAAGACCCAGCTGTCGATCTTGTCTGGTCGAAGCAATGGTTTGTTCCATCCAGCACGGATCCGAACGGCGGCAAGAACTTTCACGTTTACGCCGGATCGACCAGGGGCGGATCGTTGCAATGCTTCGTCGGCGAGAACGTCGATATGCGCGTCAACGGCGGCGACACGAACGAAACGAAATCGAACCCCGGCAGCAGCTCTCTTCTTAATACTTGGGACTGAACCCTTCTGCGCTTCCAAAATGCCTCCGATGAGAACAGATCAGCCGCGCATCAAGATTCGTCGTGCCGCCCTCCTCTTTGTCGCGTGTATCATCGCCGCATCGTGTTCCGAGAAGCCGGCGCCGGATCGGGAAAAGGATGGATCTGAAGCGTCGCGCGAGTTGGTGCGCGAGTCGGAAGTGGAAACTGAGGAGCTGCAGCCCGGGAAAGATAAGATCGAGGAAGATTGCGTCGCTTTCGTACGCTCCACCAAGGTTGTTCCTGCTCGGGCAGCGAGCGCCGATTGCCCGGGATGTCCTGCCGGAGGGACCGACGTGTTGGCCTTTCGCCACATGAAAACGGATTCGGTCTCCTGCTCTGGCGATACGTGCATCGTGTTGGTGACGATTCGCGCGGTGTTCAATCCCGGTGCAGGCGAAACAATCGCTGGAGGACTGACCGCCTGGATTCCTCCGGAACAGCGAAGCGCATATTTGAGGGGGCACACGCCATCGGGCGAACAGGCGTATCACGTCCAGATCACCTACAAGCGTCGCGGCAAAGCATGGCGAGTCGTCGAATTCGATCGCGCGCCTGTCGAATGAGTCCGATTGGCAGACCGGATCGGGGATGATGTTCTCGTGTTTATCAGCCGGCGCGCGATATTGACGGATGGCTAACGTGTACATCTCGATTGTCGCAGCGACGCTTATCGCGCTCCTTTCCATGACAGCCGTGGCAGAAACACCGTCTCCCGGCACGAGCGGAATAGAAGGCACGATTGTCGTCTCGCCGACCCGCCCCGGACCGATCAGGAAAGAGGAGGGGCCGAGTGTTGCGCCTGTGCGTAACGCGCAGTTCGCGATCAAAGCCGGCGATGCAACCATCAAGACGTTCACAACTGATGGCGAGGGTCGATTCCAAGTCGTGTTACCGCCTGGTCATTACGTCATCGTGAGAGAAGGCGCACCTCCGGGGATTGGCCGCTGGCGTTTCGAGAGTGATGTCGTCGCGGGCCAGATGACCAAGGTGAACTGGACTGCTGACAGCGGCATGCGCTGAACCCCCACTGGCTACGATAAGCTCCTTCGCGAACAGAAGTTTTGACGTAACGCGTCGGGAAAAAATACAACTGGATGCTTGTTCGAAAGCGAAATAAAGACGTTTAGCGTCTCGCATGACGGCAGGTGACCGGTTTGTGATTCGCCTCGGAGATCCCTAGCTATGAAAATAAAAAATCCTCACTCCGCAGCTTTCTTCAACTTGCGATTCCTCGCTGCATTTCTCCTGTTCCTCACGGCAGGGATGCTCACGCTGTTCGCCTTCGCAGGCGCGCAGCAGCCTGATAACAACACACAGACGGTTAGTTCGTCTCGTTGGCTGACGCGACTGGCATCTACCCTCGGGATAATGTCACAATCACAACCGGGTGGCGCGGTCAAACTGGACAAGTATCCGGCAGAGCGACCGCCAGGAGCAAGTCAACCGCCTGCAGGCCCCTATACCGGCCCGGTGCGCAATCTGCGCCCGGTCACGGCGGTGCGCACTGGGAAGTTGCGGGACATGCGGCCGATCGATCCGGCGACAGTCAGGAATCATTATCATCTGGAACCGATTCCTCCCAAGACTCCGACGCGAAGTGGCGGCCCAGCGGGGCCCATGCAGACTACGGCCGGACCTCTCGCATCAGCACCGACACCTACCGGCCTCAACTTCGAAGGCGTCGGCGTTGGCCTCGCTGGATTTATGGTTGGCAGTAACCCTCCGGACGTGAATGGCCGCGTGGGCTCGACGCAATATGTGCAATGGAACAACACCAGCTTCGCAGTCTTTGACAAAACCACCGGCACCCTCCAGTACGGTCCCGCTGCTGGTAATACTCTCTTCCAAGCGTTGGGCGGCCTTTGCGCGTCGCACAATGACGGCGACCCCGTCGTCTCTTACGACATCCTGGCCGGCCGCTGGGTGCTCTCGCAGTTCGTTGTCGGAGGGGGGCAAACCGATTTCTCACACCAATGTTTCGCTGTTTCCGCCACATCCGACGCGACGGGAGAATACTACCTCTACGACTTCCAGACCGATCCAGTTAATTTCGTCGATTATCCGCACACGGGCGTATGGCCGGATGGCTACTACATGAGCACGCATGTGTTCAATCCCGGTGGGACGTTCACCGCGGGACGCATCTACGTGTTCGAGCGGGCGAAAATGATTGCTGGTCTCCCGGCTCGCATGCAGAGCCAGGATCTCGGAGCGGAATACGGATTTCTGCCAGCCGATCTCGACAGTCTAACTCCTCCGCCCGTGGGCGAGGCGGAGTTTATCCTTGGCCCTAATTTCACGCTCACGGAGCTGACCGACTCGTTTCGAGTGGCGGTGACATGGGACACAACGCCCACGCTGGTTGTGACCCCGGGTCCTACCATCATGGGAGGCATCGGCAATGCACCGTGCGTCAGCGGCGTCAACAATCCGGCTCGCGACTGTGTGCCGGAACCTGGACCAGCCCTTCCGACGGACTACCTCGACAGCATTGCGGGCCACTACATGCATCGGTTGGCTTACCGCAACAACGGCACGCAAGCCGCTCCGCAGGAATCGCTGCTCGCCAGCGGTCCGTCCGACGGCAGCGACAGCAATCACGGATCTGTTGAATGGTTCGAATTCCGAAACGCCGGAAGCTCGGCAACTACCCCGACGCTTTTCCAATCGGGCCAGTACGATATAGACACCAGCTACCGCTGGCTGCCGTCGATCGCAATGGACAAAGATGGCAACATCGCGCTGGGCTACAGTAAATCGAGCACGTCGGTTTTCCCTGGCATCTACGTCACCGGCCGTCTGGCGGGCGATTCTGCCGGCACAATGGGCGCCGAGATTGAAATGCAGGCCGGCATCGGCGTCCAGTTGGGCGCCGGGAATCGCTGGGGCGACTACAGCGGCATGACGCTCGACCCGATCGACCAATGCACGTTCTATTATACGAACGAGTACTTAAAAACGAACGGCGGCTTCAACTGGTCGACCCGGGTCGCCGCCTTCAAGTTCCCATCCTGCGCCTCGGCTGCGGGTTTGTGGGGCACAGTCACCGGCACAATCACTTCATCGGAAACAGGGGCACCGATTTCTGGAGTGACCGTGACGTTGAGCAACGGCTACGCGGGCGCGAGCAACGCAAGCGGCGTTTACACCATTCTCGTCCCAGCCGGCAGCTACACCGCCACGGCCGCAGACCCGGAGCGCAATTGCACCTCGGCGACGCCTGCTTCGGCACCGGTCGCACCGCCGGGTGGCGGAACCGTTACGCAGGACTTCCAAATGGCTGGCACATCGAAGCTCGAAGCGAACGGCTTCGCCATTGACGATTCGCTGGGCAACAACAACGGCATCGTCAACCGGGCCGAATGCGTGAAACTGAACCTCGGCGTCAAAAACAACGGCTGCGCGAAAGAGACGGCGATCTCGGCCACGCTCACGACAACGACTCCGGGCGTCACAGTTGTCCCTACGCGAGTGGATCAAAGTCCATTCCGTTCACCATTCCAACCTGTGCCGGCGGTCCGAATCAAACGATTCCGACCAGCCAGCTCACGACGAGTGACGCGACGCAGCAGGACCGCATCGGCCGGGACGCGCGCCCGAGCACCTGCGCTGGCAAGGCGAGTCCGGGCGGTGGTTTTCCTGGAACCCACTATTACAAGACGTTCAACTTCACTAACACCAGCGGCGCGGCGCGTTGTTACACCGTGACGATCAATGCTGATCTCAATGGGCCCGGTGACATCGAAAGCGTCGCCTACGACCAGGTGTACGATCCGGTTAACATCGGCGCGAACTACCTTGGCGACAGTGGTATCAGCGGCCTTGGGACCACCGTCGGCACAGCGACTTACTCGTTCACCGTTCCCGCCGGACATAACTTCGTGGTCGTCGTGAATACGACGGGCTCGAACACTTCCGGAAATATCGCTTCTTCGCCGTTCAGCGGGACAGTCTCAGGCTTCATCGATAACACCGCCGGACGTGGGGACTGCTCGACAATACCAACGCCGACACCGACGGCAACAGCTACGGCGACAGCAACAGCTACAGCTACGGCAACACCAACGCCTACGTCGACACCTTGTCGGACGATTAGCCTCAGTCCATCGACGCTCCCCAACGGAACCGTTGGTCACTCTTACAGCAAAACCATTAAAGCGAGCGGCGGTACTTCTCCCTATTCATTCATTGTCATAAGCGGCAGCCTGCCGCCCGGATTGACGCTTTCTTCCAGTGGGGTCCTCTCCGGGACGCCGACGTCGTCCGGCACCTTTACATTCGCGATTCAGGCGACAGACAGGAACGGGTGTACCGGCACGCGATCGTACGGCCTCACGGTCGCTTGTGCGACGATTAGCCTCAGTCCATCGACGCTCCCCGACGGAACCGTGGGCCGCTCTTACAGCAAGACTATTTCAGCAGGCGGCGGTAGTTCTCCCTATTCGTTCATTGTCATAAGCGGCAGCCTGCCGCCAGGATTGACGCTTTCTTCCAGTGGGACCCTATCCGGGACGCCCACTTCGTCTGGCACTTCTACGTTCGCGATTCAGGCGACAGACAGAAACGGTTGTACTGGCACCAGGTCGTATTCTCTTTTGGTTAAACCCCATTAGCGCGCGTTAATTGCCCTGCGCCTGCGCTCCTGTCGCGCATCGACACCGCACCCGACGCCACGACCTCATTGAGAATTCGCGCGAAGAGCAAGCCTCGCGAATCCAGAGGAGAGCGCAGAGTTAAAAGTGAGTAAATCCGCACTGCAAACCATCCTCAACAATGAGTAAATCTTAGAGCTTCACCACTCTTTGAAATCGCCCTTGTGCTCGTGTGTTTCGATCACATTGCCGTAAAGGCGGATGACAGCATCGTGTGAGCGGCTGAAAAACTTGGCGTAGTAAGCCGTTGTCGTCTGACATCCGGGCAACCCCTGGTTTCCCTAAATTTTCTGCAATATCGCGCCGGATCTCCCGAAGTACCTCAGTGGAGATTAAAATCACAAACGGCTGAAAGGAAATTTGAGTTATGAAAATTTTTATCGTTTACAATTTGAAGTGTGCAGTAGTGGCTACACTCATTTCGCTTGCTTTTGCATCGCAAGCATTCGCCGTTTTACGGCCGCTTTTTCCAGCCAAACCCGCGCCGCCATTTAACGGTGAACTCATTATCATAGGAAACGATTTGCTGCTGGGGTCTGCAGAAAGATGCCCCCTCCATCACCCGAGTCAGGCACCATAGCCAGTGCCTAGAGGCAGTGCGATGGCCTCCGCGAAGTAGCAGAGAACCGGGTTTTTACTTCAGTATGCAGGCCGGTCGGCAAAGGTTTCGCTTGGCTGTGTTACGCGGGGAGAAGCGGCTAAAAAAGATTGTTTCTGCAGCGCTGACCCTGAGCCGCGACCACCCCGCCAGGCTGTCACGCCGTCTTGTCCCGCCGTAGCCTTTGCACGCAGGCTGAAGCTCCGGCGAAGGCGGATCCGCGCGGTCTGCCGTCTCCCGTAACTTTTCTGCCATGCCCACCAAAATTTTCCGAAGGAAAGGGTAAAGGCCAGAA
>QHPG01000167.1 GCA_003219005.1 Verrucomicrobiota bacterium | reverse complement strand
TGAAAGGAAAACAAAATTATGAAAAATCAAAAAGGCGACTGTGACGACAGGGGCATCATCTTCGATGCCGCACTGACTCTAGCGATCATCGTATTCATAGCCATAGCGTTGGCGCTTGCGTTTGCGCTTGTGCCAGTCACCAACGCAGCACCGAGCCCTGGCGGAATCCCTTCCCCAGCATCTGCGGCTGCTACCCACCTGCCAGGCCCTGAGAATATAGAACTCCCGGTCGTCAGTATCCATAGCGCCGGAAATGTCCTCCGGGGAAAGACCGCCTCCTTCGTCCTGGATATGAAGCCTGCAGTCCTGTTCGGCGGAATGTA
>QHPG01000081.1 GCA_003219005.1 Verrucomicrobiota bacterium | reverse complement strand
ACGGTTGCATGACTGCGCTACCATACTGTTGCCCTTTAACTTTCACAGGGCCTTGCAAGCCTTTGAGCACAATCATGCCCATTCGTCGCGAGCCGCCGTTCGTAAATTCCGAACCTGCCAGCGGCGGATATTGACCGGCCACGCCGAGGCCGGTGGCTTGATGACAAGTCTGACAGTTCGCTGCGAAAATCTTTTTGCCGCGATCGCGTGGTGATAACTCGGCAACTTGCTCGCCGCCACCTGGACCCGCCGCCGTTTTTTTCGCCGGCGGCGGCGCACCAATCGGATCCAGCCCACCACCGGTGAAGTTTCCAGAGTAACGACCGAGATATGCGCCTCCAAAAAATACTGCCAGCCCGTAAATCGCGATAAGCCAAATCGAGAGTGGCTCGGCACCGACGCGTGGTTCGCGTTTTTCGCGCTGAACAGCAGCGTGCACCTGTTGGACGTCGGCCTGTTCGCCATAATCCATTCCCTGGCCGATGCGCGCTGGCGATTTTGGTTCTTCGTTCATTGCATTGTCATTTTGGAGGAGCTGGTGACGCCGGTGCTGGCGATCCGGCTGCTGGCACAGGCGCTGCCGGTGCGCCTCCGACTAATCTCACGTCATTCAGCGGATGCGATTGATTGAGCGCCATCAAGTAAGCGACCAAACATTTCGCGTCGAAACTGGGAACAACCTCCCAGCCTTCCGGTGGCGCGTCGGAACCGGTGAGCTGCAGAGCGTCCGCCGAGCGCGCGTCACGAATGCGGCGCTTTTCATAAAGGAAACGATAGGACGGCATGTTCGAATCTCCGTTGATGCTGCGCGGCGAATAAAGATGCACATGATGCCAGGCCGCGGAGTACATCGGTGGCTCGCCAGCGGTTTGGACTGGCCATGGCGCTCCTGCTGCCGAAGTTGGTGATGCGTTCGGACTTGCATTTGCTGCAGTCGCTGCTGCGGGAGATGGCGAAGCCGGCGCAGCAGCCGGGGCAGGGCTCGTTGGCGTTTTTGGTGCAGGCGAAGCGGGAGACGTGGCGGGAGCTGTTGCAGGGGAATTTGCTGGCGGCGGCGGACTGGAGACCGCCGCTCCTTGCGGCGCAGGCGAGGCTGCGGGACTTGTTCCTCCACTCGGCGAAGCAGCGGGAGCGGCAGCACCAGCTGGCGCCGGGCTCGCTTGTTCCGCGGGGGCGCGCGCGCCGATGTTCGCGATGTCCTGACCCATCCGCATTTTTCCAAGAAACACCGGCTGTTCGAAAATGTAATCGCGCGGCGCGCTGCGGCGATTTCCCCATTTCCGTTCGATGTCGGCTGCCGCGTAGTCAGCGCGCACTTGCTGGCTGTGACAATAAATGCAGCCGTTCGCAGCGTAAACGCGCGCGCCGCGCTCGAACATTCCCGATTGCGGCTGCGGATAAATATCGGTGCCTTCTTCGTCCGATTGCGGATTGAGATGTCCGATTTGCCAATTCGGAATAACGGTCAATCCGACCCATGAAAAAGCGAACGTGCCGAAAATTCCGAGAAAGAGAGGGGCCAGTCCTTTCATCAGTGCCCTCCCGAAGCCTCGGCTTCAACCGGGTTGAGAAACGTGGGGACAGTTGATGTGCGTCCCAATCCCAAAAGCATCAGGCCGAAGTGATATGCGAAAATGAAATGCGACGCCGTGAGCAAAATACCGGCAAGGCTGCGCCCGCGAAGATACGGCAACGTTGTTTCGATGCTCTCGCTAAACGCGAGCGTGGGATTTTGCATGTCCACGCCCTGCAGAAAACCGCCGGCGAGCAGCATCAGCGTCATGAGTCCGATGCCATAAGCCGATGCCCAGAAATGCAGTTTGATCAACGAAGCGTAACGCCATTCGCGACCGATCAAACGCGGCACGATGTAGTACATCGAACCGAAAATCACCATGGTGAAAAATGCGTAGAGACCGAGATGCGAGTAAGCGATGCTTGCTTGTGTGAAGTTGACGTAGCGCGCGACCGAGCGGAGCGAAATCAACACGCCGATCACGCTAAACACCGTGTAAGACATCGCGCCGAACACAGTGAAGCGCAGCGTAGGACTGTACCGCATCAGCGGAAAATAGCCTTGCATGGTCATGTGATGATTCAGGCCGACGGTCGCGACGGGAATCATCGTCAGAATGGTCGCGGCGATGCTGGCCGTGATCATCCATGCCGGAAACGGTCCATCGACGAGCCGCTGCATTCCGGTCCAGCTTGAGAACAACGCGTAACTCCAAAAACCGATTGTCGCCAGATGATAACTGTAAACCGGGCGGCCGATCACCTTGGGAATCATGTAATACGCGGTGCCGAGCGCGATGGCGCCGAACCAGAGAAAGAGTAGATTGTTCGCGTACCACCAGCCGACCGCCGATTGCAATACGCCCTGCACCGGCACGACGAAGAGCATCAGCTGCCCAGCGGAGTAGAGCCACGGAAACCAGAGGAATGCACCGAGCAAATACCATTGCGTAATGTAAATTTGGTCGCCGCGCCGATACCGAAACATCAGTACTGCCCACGAGGCAACGAGCGTGTACGCGACGAAAAGAATAATCGCTGCGTAGCCCGGGAACTCGAGCCATTGATAGCCGGTGCTGTCGCCCAGAAGAATTCCGCCAACGCCTAACAATACCCCCAAGTTCCAAAAGCAAGCGCCTGCAACAAGTAACAGTGGGTATCGCAGCACGGTTCGGCACAACCGTGCCATCAGCCAGATGGCGGTGCCCATTCCAGCCATGGACGCCCAGCCGTAAACCATCACGTTCATGTGGGCGGGGCGCACACGTCCCCAGGTCAGAAAGCTTATGTCTGAAAGCAAATCAGGTGAGTGCAGCTTCCATGAAACGAAACCGGCCAGCAGCGTGCCAAGGATGAGCCACGCTATCGACGACGTATAAAACATCAGTACCGGCACGCGCGTTGATGCGTCGATGTACGCGCGCTCTAACTGCTCCGTGTCTCCTGCAACAGCGGAGACCTCTGGTTCTTTGAGTGGAATTCCCGTGGCGTTCATTGCGCGTTGAGGCGTTGAAGAGTTGAAGCGTTCAGGCGTAGGGCGTTCATGGAGTTGTCGCGGGTGCCGGTGAAGCGGGTGCAGATCGTGTTGCCTGCACTGCTGGCGAACGCGCGGCGGAAGATTGCATTGCAGGTGACGCAGCGGGCTGAGTTGCCGGCGCCGCGACAGGACCGGGCGTTGAAGGCGAGGCGGCTGGTTGACCGGCGCCAGGTTTTGGAGAGCCAGCCGGTGCAGGCGAAGCTGAAGCCGCCGCAGCCTGTGCTTGCGGTGTGGCGATCGGACCCGCCGTAGCAGGCTTTTTTTGCGCCAGCTCGGCAACTGTCAGCTCCATTGCTCGACTGATCGGGATGCGAACGACGCCTTTGTTCTTGTCGATCCAGGCATAGCTGTTCAGCGCCTTCTCCGCGTCTTCGCGCGCGGTTTTCAAATTTTCGATGCGCTTTTTCGCGCGCGTCTCTTCGTAATCGGTTCCTCGCGGCAAGGGTCCAATCACTGCCAATACAATGACCCCGAACAATGCGAAGAGAAGCACGATGCCGAGCCACGTGGACAGCGGAGCGCGCGAATGTGCAATCTGGCGAATAGATTCAACGTCGGCCATGTCAGTTGACGGTTTGCAGAGATTCGATCAGGCGCGGATCGCGCACGGGAAACAGCGAAGTCCTAGGCAGTAGTCGCAGATATACGAACCCCAGAGTCGCGCCCATGGCGATGAGCGAAAGCAAATCCCAAATGCTGGGATGAAACCCGCTGCCATGTAACGAAGGCAGCACAATGAGGTAGATGTCGAGCATCTGCATGAGGACAATCCATCCGGCCACGATGCACAACTGGTGCGGATGCTTCTTGATGGAGCGCATGAGCAAGATCGGAAAAGCAATGAAGAACCGACCGATCACCAACAGCATGCTCAATGCCCACCAGGATTGAGTATTTCGGGTGATAAAGAATTGCGTTTCCTCGGGAAGGTTTGCGTACCAGATGAGCATGTACTGGCCGAAGCCGATGTAGGCCCAGAAAACGCAGAAGGCGAGCATCCATTTTCCCATGATGTGATAGTGCTCGACGGTCACGACGCCCTTCAAATAACCCGCCAGACGCAACGCAGTGATCACAAGCACGAGAAGCGACATGGAGCTGCCCGCTGCGCCCGCGAAGATGTAAACCCCGAACATGGTGGAGAACCAGCGGTAGTTAAGGCTCATCAGCCAATCGAATGCGCCGAAAGTCAGACAGAGCGCGAACATTGGCAGACTGATGAACGAGACCGTGCGCATTCCGATGGTGAACCTCGGATTGCCGTCGCTATCTTGGCGCACAGAAAGTCTGCGCAAGGCGAGCGCCGCCAATAGAAAAAAGCCGAGGAACACCACCGCGCGGACAAGAAAGAAAGTCCAATTGAGATAAGCCCGCTTCGTGTCGAGCGACTCTTCGGCTCCAGGCGGAATATCCATCCACACGTAGAGGTGGTGACGCAGCAAAAGAATCGGAACAAAGAGCAGCGCCAGGACTGTTAGCAACGCGCCCAGATTTTCCAGCTGCCGACGCACCACTACGCTCCATTCGGCGTCCGTCGCGTGATGGACGATTGTCCAGAAAAAGCAGCCGGCGCAGAGCGTGAAGAAAAACGCAAACGCAAACAGCCAGGAATAACTAAACTGATGCGGATTCACGACTGCCCCGACGACACAGAGCACGAGCGCGATTACCGCAATGAGTCCGAGCAGGAACGAAAGTCCGGCGAATCGGCTGCTTTCGAAATATTCGCCTTCGGGAGTTGGGACGGTCTGTAAACGCTCGCTCATTTTCCTTTAGCCGGCGGCGGTGGTGCCGGTTTGTCGAGTTCGGCGCGATGCTCCTCCGGAACATCGCCAATTGCTGCGTTTTGACTGCGCTGTAAGGCGCGCAGATACGCGATGATTGCCCAACGATCGGGGACGATAATGTTTGGCCCATAAGCCATCATCGTATTCTTTCCATTAGTGATGGTGTTGAAAATTTCGCCGTCCGACATTTTGCGGAGCCGCTCGTCCTGGAGCGAAATCACGGTCGCCAGGCCGTATTGCTTGGTGATGCCGTTGCCCGCAGCCGATGCGCCGTGACACATCGCGCACGTGATATTGAAACGCTGTTGTCCGCGCTCCATCAACTCGCCCGTCATCTCCAGCGGGATGCCTGTTCCCCATTGGTCGCCCATTTTGCCCGTATTGTAATAGTCAGTGCCGACACTGAAACTCGCGTACGGATGCGACCACGGTCCGACTTCGATTGGCTGCGTTTGAGGCGTCTTCGGCTTCGGCATTTCGTAGCCAATCGGAACGGTGCCAGTAACAGGCAAACGCGGGCCACGGCCATCCGCGAAAAGATCAAGCGGCGCTTGTGCGCGCACTTTCATCTGGCGTACCATGTCTGGGAAGACTTCGGTCGGCGGGTGCGTGCTCATTTGCCCACGAAATCCAAACACCGCGACAATCGCGATGGTGCACAAAAGAAAAATCACAAGAAACCCGCGCAACATATTTAGTCTTCGTGCACGATGGTGATGTGTTCTCCGCCGGTTTGTTCCAGCAGTTGGCGCACGCCATCTTCGGTAAATCGTGGATCGCGCGCTTCTATCGCCAGGAAAAATCCATCGTTCGTAACACGAGTGAAGCGTTCCCAGTTGAACATCGGATGATTCCAGCGCGGCAGGCCGTTCATTACCTGCCACGCAAAAAATGCCGCGAACGCGCCGAAGAGCACGGTCAACTCAAACATGATTGGGAAAAACGCCGGGACGGTCCAAAAATTCCAAGGCTTGCCGTGCACGTCGAGTCGATACAGACCCCATGACGGGCCGAATTCGACAAGCGCCGCGGTAAGCAAACCGGAAACGCCGCCGAACAAAA
The DNA here is from genome assembly GCA_003219005.1 of Verrucomicrobiota bacterium. Taxonomy (GTDB): domain Bacteria; phylum Verrucomicrobiota; class Verrucomicrobiia; order Chthoniobacterales; family UBA10450; genus Udaeobacter. The sequence continues at coordinate 856 of QHPG01000081.1, read as the reverse complement.
CCCAGCCGCTCAGCCACGATTTTCCGAGACCCATCGCTTCGTCCATTCCATGGATGGGGAATGGGGAGTAAACGTCCCAGCGCCGGAACCCAGCATCTCGGACACGCTCGGCGGCTTCATAGAGAGCAGCAGCGCTCGGGTACTCGGCCCCCATTGCGTACACTCTGTGGCCGTACGGAGTCTTCATCATCGTGTGCGCTCCTTTCCGCCAGGAGAAACCGATCGCACACCAGGCGGCTCACCGTAATGCGGCTCCGCCTCGGGTACCGCGGTCTTCACTTCGGACATTGCGATCATCGGCAGAAACCTGATGAATAGCAGAAACAACGAAGTAAAAATCCCGAGCGTGCCGATGTACGTCCATATGTCCACCCATGTCGGATGAAAAACTCTCCAAGACGATGGGAGAAAATCGCGTATCAGACCGCCGGCAATAATGATGAACCGTTCGAACCACATGCCGGCGTTGACGCACATGGCGACGAAAAACACGACAAAGATGTTGCGGCGGCACCATTTGAACCAGAAAAGCTGTGGCGAGAGGCAATTGCAGAAAAGCATGCCAAACCACCAGTACCACCAGTATGGACCAAAGATGCGGTTCCAAAATGCGAACCGCTCGTACGAATTGCCGCTGTACCACGCCACGAAAAATTCCATGGCGTACGCGTAGCCTACGAACGAGCCGGTCAACAAAATGATCTTTGCCATTTTGTCGATATGCCCTGGCGTAATGACGTCGTACAATTTGAAGATCGCACGCGCGGGAATCAGCAGCGTTAGCACCATGGCAAAACCCCCGAAGATCGCTCCGGCCACAAAATACGGAGGAAAAATGGTTGTGTGCCACGTCGGC
>QHPG01000206.1 GCA_003219005.1 Verrucomicrobiota bacterium | reverse complement strand
ACAGCCGAAAGCGCTGGCTTACAAACCGGTTCATGATCTTCTCGGGCGAATGACGTTGCTGGCAGCGTGGCTGGTCGCGCTCACGACGGTCTTCGCCTGGCTGGGCAGCCGGTTCTATCAACGCCAGATGGAATCCAAGGCACGGCTGGAGCGTGAAGTTGTCTTCAACGAGAAAATGCTGGCGAACATGCCCAGCGGAATCGCTTTTGTCGATCCAACTTCTCGCCGCTTTCTTCACGCAAACGATGCCTTTGCGCGCATGGCGGAACGCTTTGGAGATCTGGCGGCTGGACGCGACATTACGGAAATCACCTGCAACGATGTGAAGATTGCGCCTCCCGGAGCGATTGAGAGAGTGCTTACCTTCGGAACGCCATTTCAGCTAACCGAGCACCCGTTGCAAGATAAGACGGGAGTGACGCACTTTTTGGACATTCATCTGCTCCGGCTACAAGGCGCCCAGGAAACCATTCAGGGCGTGCTTTATCTGGTGGAGGACAAGACGCGTGACGTCACATTGCGCCAGGAATTGATCGCTGCAAACGCTGCCAAGGACCAATTCCTGGCCCTTTTGTCTCATGAGCTGCGCAGTCCCCTCGCGCCAGTAATTGCGATGGTGGGGGAGCTGGAAGCTGAGGTGCCAGATTCCCAGCCTATTAGAGAAGCACTGGAGGTGGTTCGGCGTAACGTCGAGCTCGAAGCACGGCTAATTGACGATTTGCTCGACGTTACTCGTATCTCGAAGGGCAAACTGCAACTGAGCTTTGAAACGATTTGCGTTCACCAAACCCTGCAGCGCGCTTACGAGATATGCCGGGAAGAAATTGCTGCGAAGAATCTCGAAGTAGAATTTCATCTTCGCGCCGCTCATACGCATGTGGAGGGCGATCCGGCGCGATTGCAACAGGTCTTTTGGAATTTGATCAAAAACAGCGTGAAATTTACTCCCGAAAAAGGCCGAATCACTATCGAGACGCTTAACCCGGCGCCAGATAAGATTGAGGCTCGCGTCATCGACACCGGCATTGGCATCGAAAAAGAAGCAATCGATAAAATCTTTAACGCATTCGAACAGGGACAAGCCGAGATTACCCGTCGCTTTGGAGGGCTCGGGCTTGGCTTGGCCATTTCGAAGGCGTTGATTGATGCGCATGACGGGCAAATTCGCGTGCAAAGTCCCGGGAAAGATCAGGGTGCCACGTTTTCAGTGGAACTGAACACGGTGTCGAGTCCGGTTAGTCGCGACGGCGAGAAGCAAGATCAACCAGCAGACGAGGAAACAGAAGCGACCGTTTCAAAGCACCGGCGCGTTCTGCTGGTGGATGACCATTATGATACTTGCATCGGAATGAAGAGGATGCTGGAGCGCCGTGGTTACGAAATTACTGTAGCCCATTCCGCGGAACAGGCAGTCGAGAAGGTCCGCATAGAGGATTTCGATCTGCTTATCAGCGACATCGGGTTACCGGACCGCAGCGGTTACGAGTTGATGCGTGAAGTGCGGGTCAACAAAGATTTGCCTGGAATTGCGCTCAGCGGTTTTGGTAGCGAACAAGACGTGAAGCAAGCTAGAGAGGCAGGTTTCTCGGAGCACCTCACGAAACCAATTAATTTGGAGCGCCTGGAAAAAACGATCCAGAATTTGCTCTCCTGAGCTACTCTCTGCTTGGTACCCCGGCTTCTGTTTCAGTCTGGCGCTCTGCCGCTTCCTTCAGTTGACGTGAAAGCTTCTCAACGCGCTGACGCATGACTTTGCCAGCCTTAAATTTCACGGTCGCGCGAGGTGGGATCACAAAACTGCTGCCCGGCTGATTCGGGTTGCGCCCAACTCGCGGCTTCGTCAGGCGCGGCTGAAAAACGCCAAAATTGCGCAGTTCAACCGGGATGTTGTTTGCCAGGCTGTCGGTAATTTTGTCGAGCGTGCGCTGGACGACGTCAAAGACTTGATGCTGAACCATGCCGGTTTGGTTGCTGATAGAAACGACGATGTCGCGCTTGGTTAACTTTGACATATCTATTTTAGTAATCGTTCCATGCGGCTGCGGCGGTGGCCACTGATCACAAAAACCATAAAATTTTAATAGCCTAAGCTGTTCGAGAAGAACACGAAACGCAACTCGCTTCCCCGCGCTTGCGTGGATCACGGCGCCTTGCGCCAATTCTCACGTGCAGGCGGAGCGGGATAATCGTTTGGCGCGATCTCGTGTGCCGTTCGAAAATGCACTTTTGCCACCTCGCGCAAGGCGTCTGGCCCGTTCATTTGCACCAGCTTTTTGGCGGCTTCTTTTACGCTCGGCGATACCCCGCGCTGTAATCGCATATCGAGCTCTTTGCTTTTGCGCTCCAACCAGTTGATGAACGCCTCTCGCGCCACGATCGATGCCGCAGCCACTGCGATGTCCGACTCCGCTCTTGGGCGTTGCTCGATCGCGATCTTGCGCCCGTGCTTCAGCAAGGAGGCATTGATCACTCGCGCGTCCGCAAACTGGTCCGACAACGACCGCGGGCATGCCGGTTTTTTCGCCAGCAAATTCTCGATCACGCGCGCGTGGCCCCAGCCGAGCAGCCGGTTAAGATTGCCAAACTTCTCGTAAAGCTCGTTGTACTTGGCCGGACCGATCAGCACCGTTTCCACCAAACCTAGCGAACTTTTCCGAATCGTGTCTGCCAGCGCGCGAATGCGCGCATCGGAGCCGATGCGTTTGCTGTCCACCACGCCGGTATCGAGAAATTTGCGCGCGATAAGGCGGTCAACGTAAACCCCGGATATCACCAGCGGTCCGAAAAAATCGCCCTTCCCGCTCTCGTCCACGCCAAAGTGCGGCTCAAACATTTCCGGTGCGTGCACTTCCTCGTAGCCCACCTTCGCCTCACCCAGAATTTTCGGCTCCAGTTCGAATTGGACGAACTCCTCCACCCCTCGACCTTGCACGAGCACCTTCGGTCCCTTCTCGTAAACGGCCACGCTCAACTTGTTTTTCTGCGCGAAGAAAATCGTCCACTCCTTCGGGGAAAATTCGAACCCGAGCTCTTCAAGCAACACGCGAAGCTTTGTTGCTTGCGCTTTCGTGAGCGGATGGGTGTACGAATTCATTTATAGAAACGTCCAACGCTGAACGCTCAACGTCCAACGCTCAACTCTCGAATTCGACATTGGACGTTCGGCGTTGGATGTTGGACGTTCCGGGGAAATTGTGATCCTGCTCAAGAAGCCTCTAGCGTTTCGCCGCTCTCTTCTCCGCTGGTTTCGCCGCCACGGCCGCGATCTCCCCTGGCGCCAAATGCGCGATCCGTACGCAATCCTTATCTCCGAGTTCATGCTCCAGCAAACGCAGGTCGCCACCGTCATTCCTTATTATGATGAATGGCTCCGCCGTTTCCCCGATTTTTCCGCATTGTCTCGCGCTTCCGGAAACGACGTGCTCCACGCGTGGCAAGGGCTCGGCTATTACGCGCGGGCACGAAACCTTCAGGCCACCGCAAGGGTCGTTGCAGATCGATATCGCGGACGCTTTCCGCAATCAATCGAGCAAATGCAGCAACTCCCAGGGATCGGGAAATATACCGCGCACGCCGTCGGCAGCTTCGCCTTCAATCAGTCAGTCCCAATCGTCGAAGCTAATACTGCTCGCGTTTTGACGAGACTTTTCGATTTTCGCAGATCAATCGAATCCCTGGCGGGCCGGAAAACGCTTTGGGAATATGCAGCGAGTCTTGTTCCAAAATCCAACGCCGGGATTTACAACTCCGCACTCATTGATCTCGGCGCGCTGGTTTGCGTTCCCCGAGAACCCAAATGTGGCATTTGCCCCGTAAAAAAATTCTGCTCCGCAAAAGATCCGGAAAGGCTGCCGGTCAGGAAATCTCGTTCGCGTACAACGCGACTCGTCGAAAAACACGCATTTGTGGTTCGTCAGGGAAAGATCCTGCTCCAACAATCATCCAAACGCTGGCGTGGCATGTGGATCTTGCCGCCGCTGCAAACAAGCGTGTCTGGCCAGCCGCTACACATATCCACATTTCCCTTCACACATCACCGCGTCACGCTTGCTGTGTATTGTCGGCCCGCACCGAAGCGAATCGCGCCGGAACAGCAGTGGTTTGAATCCATCGATCGGATTGCAATGCCTTCCCCGCACCGGCGTGCAGCGCAGAGCCTTGTTAACAGCTGCTCGAGGACCAACCTCAAGGCTTTCGGCGTCGGGTTACACGTGACGGCTGTGAAAACTACCACCCAGCACGAGGGTTGATGAACATTGAACGTTGAGCGTTTTTCTGCGATAAGCTTTGGCATCGAGATATGCGGAGCATGACTGGATACGGTCGCGCCGAGACCGATCACGCCGGAACAAAGTTTACCGTCGAACTCAATTCGGTGAATCGGAAGCAGAGCGACGTCGTGATCAATTTGCCGCGCGATCTGGCCGAGCTCGAACCGCGTATTCGTCAGACGATCAACGAAAATATTTCGCGCGGCCGGACCAATGCCACCGTCACGCTCCACAGCGGCGCCGACGGCGCGCGCAACCTGGCGCTCAACACGGAACTCGCCCGCTCGTATCACGAAGCGATGCACACATTGCAGAAAGAGTTAAACGCGCCGGGCGAGATCACCATCAGCACCATCCTGCAAGCGCCCGGCGTAATGCGGTTCCCGGAAGAAGCCGTGAAGGCAGAGGACGCATGGCCGGCAATCGAACGGGCGCTGCGCGGCGCGCTCGCCGATTTGATCAAAATGCGAGAGCACGAAGGCAAACATCTGGCCAAGGATTTAATTCATAGGCTCAAAGCGATCCGAAAAAGACTCAAGGAAGTGCGCGCCCTTCATCCCGACGCGGTCAAACGATATCGCACCGCCCTGCTTGACCGAATTCAAAAAGCCGGGCTGCCGATCGCCAGCGACGACGAACGCGTGCTAAAGGAAATTACTTTTTTTGCCGATCGCGCGGACGTGTCGGAGGAGTTGACGCGCCTCGAGAGTCACCTCGCTCAATTCGCTCATCATTTGCGCAGGAAAGAGCCGGTTGGGCGCACATTGGAATTCATCATCCAGGAGATTTTTCGCGAGCTCAACACGTTGGGCGCCAAAGCGAATGATGCCGCCATTTCACAGCGCGTCATCGCCTGTAAAGCGGAATTGGAAAAAATTCGCGAGCAAGTTCAGAACCTTGAGTAAACGATTCGCCCGCTCTGGAATTCTGTTCGTCATCTCGGCGCCCTCAGGCGCGGGCAAGACGACGCTGGTGGAAGCAATCCGACAAACTCCGAATCTTTTTTATTCGGTCTCCTGCACCACACGAGCGCCGCGCAACGGTGAAATTAACGGCAAAGATTATCAATTTCTATCACACGCAGATTTTCTCTCGAGACTGGAGGCCGGAAATTTTCTGGAACACGCGCAGGTGCACGGAGATTATTACGGCACGTTGCGCAAGCCCGTGCTGACCAATCTGAAAAACGGAGTCGATGTCTTGATCGACATTGATACTCAGGGCGCTGCCATCATCCGCAACTGCGATGATCCGGTAATTCGCCAGGCCCTGACGGATGTTTTTATCATGCCGCCCGATCTCGACGAATTGCGGCGACGTTTGCACAAACGGGGCACTGAGACAGAGGAACAGATCAAGCGCCGGCTGGAGACCGCGGCGCGAGAAATGGAACTATGGCGCGATTACCGGTATACGATTATTAGTGGGTCAGTCGAAGAAGATCTGGAAAAATTCCGATGCATCATGGCTGCAGAAGGTTATTTGAGCCGGCGTTTGAGGTCGAAATGATTGCGAAAGGCAACTGCAGGGGACGCTGTTAGCGTCCCGATTCGCGACTCGGAAGCTGCCAGCTTCCCCGACAGCAGATTCGCGCTTAAACTGTTAGCCAATTCATTCTTCATGGACAAAACTTCCAAACGCAAATTAGATCGGACGAGCGCCCGAAAAGTGGTGCGCATCGCGGCCGGGAAAAAATGTATTGTGCTCGGCGTCACCGGGTCGATTGCTGCGTATAAATCTGCCGATCTGACCAGTCTGCTCGTCAAACAAGGCCATGAGGTTTTTGTAGTCATGACACAAGACGCGACCGAATTCATTGCGCCGCTCACTTTGCAGACGCTTTCCAAAAATCCGGTGATGACGAGTTTCTACGATGAAAAAGAGAACTGGCGTCCCGGTCACGTTGATCTCGCGGATCGCGCGAACCTGCTCCTGATCGCGCCTGCCACCGCGCACATCATCGCCGAACTTGCGCACGGTCTGGCTGGTCATCCGCTTGCGGCAATCGCGCTCGCCACGCGTGCGCCGATTCTGATCGCGCCAGCCATGAACGGAAAAATGTGGCAGCATCACGCCACGCAGGGGAACGTCGAAAAACTCAAAGCGTGCGGTGTCGAATTCATCGGGCCGGAAGAAGGAATGCTCGCATGCGGTTACGAAGGCCTTGGACGGCTTTGGAAAGTGAACGACATCGCGTTCCGCGCGGAATTTCTTCTTAGCCGCCACGACAAATTGATCGCGTGAGATTTCTCGTCACGGCCGGACCGACGCGCGAGCCGATTGATCCGGTTCGTTACATCTCCAATCGCTCGTCGGGAAAAATGGGCTACGCGATTGCCGAAGCAGCGCTCGAAGCCGGACACGAAGTCATTTTGATTTCCGGCCCGGTCAACCTCGGCCCACCGCGCCGCGCGAAATTGGTCTCCGTGTCCACCAGTGACGAAATGTTCGATGCGGTGGACCGGGATGCAGACAGCTGCGACGTCTGCGTCTTGTGCGCGGCCGTGGCTGATTACAAGCCGGCAAAAGTTTCTCCGATCAAGATCAAAAAGCGCAGTGAGAAATTTTCGCTCGAATTAATTCCCACGCGCGACATTCTCGATTCGTTGGGCCGCCGGCGAGACCGCCAATTTCTCCTCGTTGGTTTCGCCGCAGAAACCAATGACGTGGAGCAAAACGCGGTGCAGAAACTGCGCGCAAAAAATTGCGACATCATGGTCGCCAACGACGCCTGTCTCGGTGAGGCGATTACTGAACGCAATTAAGTGAAGTGAAATCATTCCCAACTCTTCACCCATTCTCCGCACGTTGCGGATTGAAAGGGGGGAATTAGTCGATGGCAAAGAAAAAAGCAGCAAAGAAAAAATCAGCGAAGAAAAAGAGGCACTAAGCCCAACGCTGGATTAACGACTCCGAATTTCTTCGGAGTCACAACCCCAACTTCAACCCGGGAGGAGAATTTATTTTCCTCCCGGTTTTTTTTGGTCATCCCGAGCCGCGATAGACGGCGAGAGACCTCACAATCGCAGCGTGCGATTGCGCAATTCCCTTAAGCGTAACCAGTAAAGTATGTGAGATCCTTCGCTACGCTCAGGATGACACGTGTTGCTTAGGGTTGCGTTCAACGTCATTTCCGCTGGGCACTTTGTGTTCTTTGTGCGACGTAATCTCTGCATGAAGCATTATCTCGATGCGGCTGAAAATGCCGCGCGCGCAGCGGGAAAGTTGCTTTGCCAAAATTTTCAGCAGCGGCAGCGCGTCCACGCGGTCGCGGCGCATGACATCAAATTGGAGATCGATATTGAGGCGCAGGAGTTGATCAGCAAATTGCTTCTGGACGAATTTCCTGCCCACGCGCTGTACGGCGAGGAAGGTATCGGGGGGGATCAATCCAGCGAGCACCAGTGGATCGTCGATCCACTGGATGGCACCGTGAATTATTTCTACGGGATTCCTCATTTTTGCATTTCGATCGCGCTGCGCCTGCGCAACGAGATCATGGTGGGCGTGATCTACGATCCGATTCGCGACGAGTTGTGGCTTGGACAAAAAGGCGAAGCGCCGAAATTAAATGGTGAGCCCTTCCATGTGAGCGATCGCGCGGAGCTGGCTGAAGCCGTGATCTCGGTTGGGCTCGCCAAAACCGGGGAGACGATCGACACAAATTTTCCGTTGCTCCAGGCAATGATTCATCGCGTGCGCAAATGTCGCGTGCTCGGCAGCGCTGCGCTCGACATGGCCTACGTCGCCTGCGGCCGGTTGGACGCCTACATCGAAACGGGAATCAGTTTGTGGGACATCGCAGCCGGGTGGCTTCTAGTTGAAAACGCCGGCGGCGCTGTTGATCTTCGTCCGCGCGAGAACATGGAAGACAAATACAGCATCGTTGCCTCCAATGGCATCATTGATCTCAAATTGTGATGAATGACAAAGCTCGAAGGACGAAGGACGGACGAATGCTCGAATGACAAAAAAACGATCGAGAATCACTTTTCGTCATTCGGATTTCGTCGTTCATTGGCCATTGGTCATTCGTCATTCGTCATTCTTTCCATGATTCGTTGCGGCATCGGTTACGACATCCATCGTCTCGCGGAGGGACGAAAACTGA
>QHPG01000205.1 GCA_003219005.1 Verrucomicrobiota bacterium | reverse complement strand
TTTACGAGGAGTTGTCCGCTCTGCTCCATCAAACGCATCGTTTTACCGGCGTAATTGACGAGTTGCTTCTTTTGTCGCGCATGGATGCTGGGCATCTTCAAATCGCATCGACACCGGTAAATCTTAGCCAGCTCATTGATGAGTGGCTCGACGATCTTGGCGCGCTTCCCGATTCGCCCGATGTGAAGATCGAAAAGGAATTTCCAGTCGGCCTTTTCGTAGCGGGCGAAAGACAGTACACGTCGCTCATTGTGCAAAATCTCCTGGAGAACGCGCGAAAGTACAATCGCCCCTGCGGGCGGATCCGGGTCAGCGCGCACGCAAATGGCAGCGACGTCGTGCTGACCATCGGCAATACGGGCCGCACAATTCCACCCGGTGAAAACATCTTCGAACGGTTTCATCACAACTCGACGCCGTCGGCCGTTTCGGGTCACGGAATCGGCTTGAATTTGGCACGCGAACTGGCCCGGTTGCATGGCGGCGATTTGCGCCTGGTGCGTTCGGAACACGATTGGACCGAGTTTGAAGTGCGCTTTTCCGCCGCGGATGGTGTTAATGCAGTTGCATGAAATTGCGCGCCCTCAGCCTGTGCGTCTTTGCCTGCACGGCGTGCGCCTTTGATATCGATGATTTTCTCGACCGGCTCGACACCGCGCTCACGATTTCTGCATTTCAAGACAATCTGCGCGCACGATTGAGCGGCACGCTCGATTTGGAGATTTATCACTTCGAACAACCTGCGCCCGGTCTCATTGACAGCAGCATCGACACTCTTTTCAATCCGCGGTTGACACTCTTTCTAGACACGCAAATCGGACCGCAGATTTATTTCTTTGCGCAATCACGGCTCGATCGCGGTTTTGATCCGAGCAATCACGGCGCACAAATTCGGCTCGACGAGTATGCGTTGCGCATCACACCGTGGGAAGATGGCCGCCTGACGGCGCAAATCGGCAAGTTCGCGACCGTTGTCGGCAATTGGGTCCCGCGGCACCTGTCGTGGGACAATCCGTTTATCAATGCACCATTAGTTTATGAAAATGTCACGGCCATCCAGGATAGATACGCTCCCTTTTCGCCGGCCGATTTCATCTACAGCCCTTATTATGTTCAAAAGTACGAGTTCAATCCGGTGCTTTGGGGGCCCAGTTACGCGAGTGGCTTGTCTATTTCAGGCAAGCTGGGTCGGTTCGATTACGCAATTGAAATGAAGAATGCGTCGCTCTCGTCCCGACCCGAATCCTGGCTTATTACGGAGAACGGTTTCGAAAATCCGACTTTCAGTTCCCGGGTCGGTTTCCGGCCTAACGAGGCGTGGAATTTTGGCTTTTCAGCAAGTGAGGGCCCATATTTTCGGCGTGAAGCCGAACGGACGCTGCCGCCCGGACGCGACATTGATGATTATCGCGAATTTGTTCTTGGGCAGGATGCCAGTTTCGCCTGGCATCATCTGCAAGTGTGGGCCGAAGTTTATGAAGCGCGGTTCGAGGTTCCGAACGTTGGCGACGCGGATACATTCGCTTACTACATCGAAGCAAAATATAAGTTTACGCCGCAGTTCTTTGGCGCGCTTCGCTGGAACCAACAGCTCTTCGGCACGATCAACGATGGCTACGGCCATAATGTTCAATGGAGTCCAGACCTCGGCAGAATCGACATCGCCGCAACGTATCGCTTTACGCCACACGCTCAGTTAAAACTCCAGTATGACTTTCAGCACGAAACAACAGGCGAAGGTGAGGATAATCACCTGTTCGCAGCCCAATTCACGATTAGGTTTTAACTTTCCACCATTCGAAAATCCATGCGCATCCTTGTAGTTGAAGATAATGTCCAGTTGGCAAGACAAATTGCTTCGGCACTCACCGAGGCTGGGCACGATCCGATGGTCGTTCATGATGGCGAGCTAGCTTTGGATAAAACAAAACAGAAACCGTTCGATCTAATCGTGCTGGATGTCATCCTGCCTGGCATCGACGGATTCGACGTCCTGCGGCATTTGCGTTCGGAACACATGGCCAGCCGCGTGCTGATGCTCACCGCTCGGAGCGAGGTGAAAGACCGCGTCACCGGATTGCAACTTGGCGCCGACGATTATTTGCCAAAACCCTTTGCAATGCGCGAATTAGTGGCTCGTGTGAGTGCCCTGGGCCGACGGTATCCGGAAGAGCCAGTGCTAAACCTTCAGGTTGGTGATCTCACCCTGGACCTGGCTGCTCACGATGTTCACCGGGGCGCGAAACGAATCGAGCTTTCGCCGCGGGAAGTAATGTTGCTGAAGGTGCTGATGCGCGAGCCTGCCCGTGTCTTCACGCGTACCGAGCTGTGCGAACGTGTTTGGGAACATCCACACGAATACGATACAAAACTGGTCGAAGTGTTCATCGGCCGGTTGCGAAGAAAGATCGGTGATCCTCCGCTGATTCACACCGTGCGTCACGTTGGTTATACGATCGACGCCCGCGCACGCCATTGAGGCACACTGGCCTTCGTGCGATCACGCGGATCGCGCTTCGGGGAAAGTAACAACCTCGTCACTTTTTCTGTCTTGCATGCGGTATCATGTATTTGCAATTATGCGCTGTGATATTAAAATCCTTATTACTGCGCATTGCGGTATTGCTGGTGATTATCGCTCCGGTTCTGGCTTTCTGTCCAAACCTGGCAAGTGCCACCACGATTACTGTCACGGTTGCCAACAATTGCCTCTGCTTCTCGCCTTCATCGGTGACGATTCACCCGGGCGATACCGTGCATTGGACATGGAGCTCGAGTGGTCACAGCACCACCTCGGGAACCCCGGGGATGCCCAATGGAATCTGGGACTCTGGAATTCTTAACCAGGGCGCTACATTCGATCACACATTCAACGCTGCCGGGTCGTTTGATTATTACTGCACGCCGCACGGGGCATGCTGCGGAATGATAGGCACGATCACGGTGGCGAATGCGTCGCCGACAGCTACGCCGACAGCCACACGTACGCCGACGGCCACGCCGACTTCCACACATACGCCGACATCCACGCCGACATCCACACGTACACCGACGGCTACGCCCACGGCCACACATACGCCGACAGCTACGCCCGCGGCCACACATACGCCGACTGCCACAGCTACGCCGACGGCCACACACACGCCCACGGCCACACCAACGCCAACGGCAACACCGACGCCGTGCACGGGAAGATGTGCACCGACGCCGAGACCGCATCCGACTCCCGAGCCGCGTCCCACGCCACACGCGGCGACAGATGCCACGTCCACTCCCACTCCGAGCGTCATGCCTGGGCCAGCTATTGCGGCAGTAGCTGACTTTAAGGGCGACGGCCACCCGGACTTGGTGATCCGTAATGCCGGCACGCGGCAAACAGCGATCTGGTATCTGAATAACAACGTTTTGATCGGCGTCGCGCCCGGCCCGACTCTTGCGGCTAGTTGGGCGCTGAGAGGTGTGCTGGATTTTAGTCACGACAGCTACCCTGATTACGTACTGTTCAACCCTGTTACGAACGAAACGGCGATCTGGTATCTGTCAGGGCTGACGTTTATCAGCAGCGCCTACGGGCCGATGGTTCCGAGTGGCTGGGCATTGGTAGCGACAGCCGACTTCAACGGGGCCGGGAACCCGGCCTATATACTTTACGAAGCTAGCACGCGGCAAACAGCAATCTGGTATCCGAATAACGACGGTTTCGCCAGCACCGCGTATGGCCCGACTCTTCCGGCCGGTTGGGGCCTCGTGGGAATAGCCAATTTTAATGGCGATGGCCACCCGGATTATGCCTTGCTAAATTCCACTACCGGCCAGACAGCTATCTGGTATTTATCCGGACCAACGCTCATCGGCGCCGCTTATGGGCCAACCGTTCCTACTGGCTGGGCGTTCGTGGCGACAGCCGACTTTAACGGAGACGGAAAGCCAGACTATCTGCTTTACAAAGCTGCGACGCGGCAAACAGCGATCTGGTATCTGAATAACAACGTTTTCGTTAGTGCCGCGTTCGGCCCGACTCTTCCGGCCGGCTGGAGCCTGGTCGGGCAGTAAGTAAGCGAGCTTGAGGCGGCTTCGTCAAAACAAAGTCAAACCCCACCGACATTGAAGCCCCGCGCCTCACTACCCAGAAGGGTCAAGGAAGTCAGTACCACCGCTATCACATCCGAAGAATTCTTTCCGGAGCGTCAGTTGAGTACTCACTTCGGTCCTCGCTTGAAATTGCTCGGAATGATCATGGTCCTGCTTGGTTCAGCACTCATCGCCGTGAGTGTGGAACCGGAATCAAAAGAGAAGTGGGTCGCCCCTGGAGCAGAGGCACAAAAGAAAAATCCCGTTGCCATCAACGACTCTTCACTGGCGGTCGGGCAAAAAATCTATCTGCAACGTTGCGTAGGCTGTCACGGAAGAACAGGAAAGGGCGATGGAGCAGATGCGGCTGATCTAGGCATTCATCCTGCCAAACTCTCCGATGCGGCGGTGCAGCAACAAACAGACGGCGAGCTCTTTTGGAAAGTTACGGTCGGCAAGAAACCGATGCCGAATTACCGCAGTCGGCTTTCTCCCACCGACCGCTGGAATGTGATCAACTATCTTCGAACGCTCGCCAGGAGGTAATCAAGAGCGATAGGGAATTATCCGCTTGACACTCCCCAGTAAGCTCAGGGTTTACTTGCTCGAGGTATATACTCCCCAAATGAAGAAGATCCGGCATTATTATTATTTGGCGGCGATCATTCAAGGCGTCTTCATAATCGCATCCCCGGTCGCCCGGGCCCAGGACCCGACAACAGACGGATACGTCACCAGAAAAGAATACGAGGACCTTAAAGCCCAGCTCCTGGCGATGAAGAAAGAGCTGGACGCTATTAAGAAAGAAAAAGCCACCCAAACGCAAGAGAATGCCCAAGGTCAAGCTATCGTGGAGAGCCATAAGAAGGTCGCTCCGCCAGAGAGTTCCCAAGCCCAAGCCGGCGCCGACACGCACAAGCAAGTCGCTACGGAAGCCTCGCCGCCAGTCGTCGAAGCGGAAGGATCACTTCTCGGGACAACGAAATTCTTACTCGCCGGCTGGGCCGAAGGTATGTACGAGCAGCGCAACGGCCAGGTGTCCACGTTTTCGGCCTCTTTCAATCCAATTTTCCTTTGGGAATTGACGCCGAAAATCTTATTCGACAGCCGGCTGGAAATCGAGCCCAGCGGTGGCGGCACCAATGTGAACCTTGTGAATGCCCAGATCTCGTATCTTCTCAATGATTACGTAGCCTTGGGTGTCGGAGAATTTTTTAGTCCGAGTAATGTTTTTGTCGAACGGTTCGAGCCGCAATGGATCAACAGACTGCCCGATCGCCCGATCGGTGTTTACCATGGCGTCCTACCAAATATATCCGTCGGCGCCCAGGTGCGCGGGGGATTTCCGATCGGTCCTACCCGGGTGGATTACGCCTTTTACGTTTCCAACGGTCCTACCCTTAGCACGTTCGATGCTCGCACCGCGGGCACGCTCGATTTCAATAGCTACACGGATAACAACGACAACAAGGCAGTCGGCGGCAGAGTTGGTTTTCTGCCCGTTCCAGGAGTCGAAGTCGGCTATGGCTTTGAAACATCGAAGCCGGGTTTCCAAGGAACGGCTTTTGCAGACGTTCAAGCGTTAGTTCAATCCGTTGACCTGGAGATTACGCGCAATTCCGATCTGCTCAAAGGCCGCATCAATCTGTTCGCGCAGTACGCGTGGAGTCATGTCGATCACGCAGTCTATGATCCCGATGGTTCACTCGGTTTTGGCCCGCTTTCGTTGACGGCCAAGCGCGATGGCGGTTACGCGGAGATCGCGTATCGGCCTACCAAACTCGACATCGATCTTCTAAGGAACCTCGAACTGATCTTCCGCTGGGACCACCTAAGTCCCGATCCGAGTGGCCTAGGCGATCCTTCGGAAACCCGTTGGACGCTTGGCCTCGATTACTGGCTAAGCCCCAGCACTGTAGTGAAAGCCGCGTATGAGTGGGACAAGCCCAACGGAGAGCGCAACAGGAACGCTCTGTTTTTTCAAACAGCCATAGGGTTCTGAGCAAAGGAGCTATATGATTAGAATGCTGAGTCGCAGTCTCCTCGCAGCTTTCCTCATACTCTTCATCAGCACGAGCCTGAATTTATTTGCGGACCCTAAAGCAAAACAGAGAACGGCGACCGAGCCGAGCGATACGGTCTCGAGCGATTCCTACATGGGTCTTACGGGGGAAGAGCTTTGGTCTAACAATTGTCTGCGCTGCCATAATATTCGACCGCCCACAATGTATGGAAACGCGCAGTGGGATGTGATTGTTCATCACATGCGTCTGCGTGCCAACATTACCGGCCAGGAACAGCGCGCTATCGTTGAGTTCTTGAAGTCTTCAAAGTGAAGACGCAGAGCTCAGGACGAACAAGCTTACTGTAGCCGGTGCCAACTAACATCGTCCGCTACCGCGGTTCAACAATTCGTCAGTTACGGTAGAGTGCTAGCTGTGGACATCGAGACGGCATAGGTGGCGAGAAGCACTTGTTAGGTTGAATCACGTGGCTTCTGGTGCAGCCGATGAGGTAACAAACGCGTTACTTTTCCCATACAGCGCACACTGTGAACTGCCGCGATTCTACAGGCATGAAAACAATAAGCATTCCTACAGCAAATGATTCTAATAAGAGTGAAGGTCGTCCTCCAGAGGACAACTTGGAGAAGAGAAATAAACCTCGGAAAAGTTTCATCAGCCGCCGTTCCTTCCTGGGAAAAACGATCGCGCTTGGAGCAGGAACCGTCGGCGCAGGACTGTTGGGCAGCATCCGCACGGCAGAGGCAAGTGGCAGCCTTTCACCCGGAGATGCGGCACTACTTCGCTTCCCAGCGGCGCTAGAGATACTCGAGGCCGACTTTTGGATCCAATACAACGAACTCGGCGGCACCCAGGACGACGAAGTTCCAGGCGGCAGTGGTAATC
>QHPG01000204.1 GCA_003219005.1 Verrucomicrobiota bacterium | reverse complement strand
AAACCGAAATCGCCGCCATGTCCGCGGCGCTGGAAAGTTACAAGTCGGACAATGCTGTGTACGTGCGCGGGCCTGCCTCTGCCCTCCCGGTTGGCAGCATAACTATCCCGGCGAATGTCACCGACATTCTTGATGCTAAGGCATACCGCGATCCATCCAATGCGACTTATGGGCAAGCCAGCCTTTATCTCTATACGCAGTTGAGCGGTGATGTGACTGGCAACCAGCAAGCAACCAACAAAAGCTATTTTACGTTTAAGCCCCAGATGCTTTCCATAGACAGCAACGGATTTGTTACTGCTATCAAGGACCCGTTCGGAAATAGTTACGGTTACTCGACAGCATATCAAAATGATCCAAACACAGGGTACAATCCCACCTTCGATTTGTGGAGCACTGCTGGAGTCGCACCATCGCCCACGCCGGCTCCTCCTGCTACGCAACAGGATCTTTGGATCAAAAACTGGTAGGGCGTTATAACGATTTCTGTAGGGCGTTTCTGTGAAACGCCGACCCAATGCGATGGCGTCTGACACAGACGCCCTACAATCTTCGCCGAAGCGGAACCGCCGTTACCCTTCGCTGGTGTGAACCACAACTTCCACACGGCGATTAGGGCTTTGCTCTTCAATTGAGCCGCCTGCTGACGCTCGGAACCTTGTTGCGCCGTAACCATGCGTTTCGACTTGCGCCGGATTGATTCGCATCGTCTCGACGAGATATCGCTTCACGCTGTCGGCGCGGCGCTGGCTCAGATCGTGGTTGTATTCGAAAGTTCCGAACGAATCCGTGTAGCCTTCCACGGTAAATGTCGCTTTCGGATTGCGCTGGATGAGAGTGCCAAGCTTTTGCAGTTGAGTGATGGCGCTCGCTTGCAACGTGTCACTGTCGTACTCGAAAAGCTGATCGTCGGGGAGCCGCAGTTTTGTACCTGACCCGAGCGGACCTTTTTGCGCCAGCAACTGATCCAAATCGCTAAAGCCGGGAGCGTGCCCTTTATTTGGGCCGGCGCTATCGCCAGGCAATTTACTCGTGAACGTGTTCGGCCGCTTGATCGCAGTGCTCGTGGCGAGTTCCGTTCCGCTCAGAGCGGGCTGCGGACGTCCTGATGTCGAGCTATTGTTTAGCAAAGATTGTTCGTGCAACGCGTTTGGGTCGTTTTCGAGCGT
The DNA here is from genome assembly GCA_003219005.1 of Verrucomicrobiota bacterium. GTDB lineage: Bacteria > Verrucomicrobiota > Verrucomicrobiia > Chthoniobacterales > UBA10450 > Udaeobacter. Next base: position 6,498 of record QHPG01000204.1, on the reverse strand, counting down.
CTGCGCCGTGGAGCGTTCGATTTCATTGAGCACGGAATTGACTTCCGGTTGTTCCACTTTCGGTTGATCAGGCAAAACATCCCGCATGTCGTCCGGAAGCGCCGCGCTCGCCTGAACATCCTGCAATAATTTGTCGAACGATTTCTGCTCGTCCGGCAATTGCACGTCGGTGTTGTCAGGGTTCGGTTTTGCTGCCTGGTTTGTTTGGTCGACGCTGCTCTTGTCGAGGTTCGATTCAGTGATGCTCCTGACCTTGAACGTGGGCGTCTGTTCGTTTGGAGCGACCGCCGTTTCCGCAGACTGAAAACGCGTCCGATAAAAATAAGCGCAGAGGCCAAAGTGTATTGCCAGCGAAACTATCAATCCGAACCAGAGCCAGCTCCGTTCCTTGCTACCGGTGAGCAGACCTTCGGTCTCGATATCGAAATCGTCGAAATCGGAAACTCTCATGTGACTGAAAACATATCACATGCATGATGACGAAGCACGAATGTCGAATGACGAAGCCCAAAAGATGCGCAGTAACCCCTTAGTCATTTCGTCATTCGGACTTAATTCGTCATTCGTGCTTTGTGATTCTTCTACGGCGGCATCTCTAATTTAAATCTTACCGCCAGCCCGCGTTTGTTCGATGAAAGCTCTGGCAGCGCGCCGAATCTCCTCCCCCACACGCGCCTCCGGAGAAACAAACTTCGGCGTAAACCAGGGAAACAGGCCGATCAAATCGTGCGTGACCAGAATTTGTCCGTCGCAATGCTCGCCTGAACCGATGCCAATTGTTGGAATCCTGATCGCGTTTGTGATTTGCTTCGCAACGTCGGCGAGCACAATCTCCAGCACCACTGAAAATGCACCGGCTTTCTCTATCGCGCGCGCATCGGCCAGCAGGGCTTCGACCTCCGATTGTGTCCTTCCCTTGATTTTATAGCCACCTTCCTCGCGCACACTTTGCGGCAGCATACCGATGTGCGCCATAAACGGAATGCCTGCCTGTGTGATCGCTTCGATCTGTGCGACGTGACTCGCGCCGCCTTCGAGCTTCACCGCTTGCGCGCCGGCATCGACAAATTTCCTGGCAGTCGCCACAGCCTGCTCCGGCGTGTCGTAAGTGTGGATTGGCATATCGGCCACGAGCAATGCCTGTTTTATCCCGCGAGCCACCGCGCGGGTGTGATGCAACATCTCTTCCAGCGTCACACGGGTGGTGTCCTGGTAACCAAGCACCACCATGCCTAACGAGTCGCCCACGAGGATGATGTCGATGCCGGTTTCATCGAGCAAACGCGCCGTGGGATAATCGTAGGCAGTCAGCGCGGTAATTTTCTCACCGCGCTGCTTCATTTGGCGAAAATCTTTCATCGCGCTTGCTCGGAAGATCAACCGCCGATTTGAGAACGCAAGCGTGCCCGGAAAGCGATGCTCGGGACCTCGCGGCGCCCAAAGGCGGCAGATTCCCGCGTCGAATTTGGCCGCGGCAAAAAAGCTAAAGAAAAGACTTCACAAGAGCCATAGTGCACACTATAAATGCGGCCATGAACATCCAGTTCCGCTTTATTTCACTCGTCGCGCCAGTGGCACTTGCCCTGGCGAGCTGGCTACCAAGCGGGGTCGCTGCCGCTGAGCTCGAAGAGGCGCAGGTCACGCAAGTCATACAGGACGTTAAAGTGGTGCCATCGAATGCAGCGGCCCGTCCTGCGGCCGTAAACGAAACGGTTCGCCAAGGCTCGGCCGTGCAGACCGGCGTCCAGTCTCGAAGCGAGTTGACGTTTAAGGATCAAACGATCACGCGCCTCGGCGAGAAAACGAGTTTTAGCGTGGGACAAGGGGCGCGAACAATCGAGATGGGCAGCGGACAATTTTTGCTTTACGTGCCAAAGAAAGCCGGCGGCGCAAAAATCAAGATGGGCCCCGTTACAGCGGCGATCACAGGCACAACCGTGCTGGGAAACGTCGACCCCAGTGGGATCGTGGAATTTACAGTGCTTGAAGGCGGCGCGTGCATCAGTTACGGCAACATGGGCCAGTCTATATTCGTGCAGGCAGGTCAAATGGTTGTTTACGATCCGATCGCCATGAGATTGGAAAACCCGCATGAGATTGATCTTCAACAGCAGCTCTCTTCTCCTCTTGTCAAGGACTTCCGCCAGTTGCCAAGTGCGCCGCTGATTGAGGAGACAATTCAAAGTCAGCGTCAAGTTCTGGCCCCGAATGGCGATTTGGATCGCGCGGTCAGAGCAGCGGGAGCGGCCAGCATCGCCACCGCCACACCCGACCAATTTATGCAAGCGTTCGATTCGCTCCTTGTTCGTTACGATCCGCGCCAGGTTCGCACGCTTGAAGCCGCAGCGGTGCGAGCCCGTCCGGATCTTGAGGACAGGATCAGAGGTGCTGTGTTTGGGAGGCTCACAGCTCCGGCGCCTGGGGAGCGGCGAATGCGGGGCTACGGGAAAGACGGAAAAGATTTTAAAGAATATAAGGGTAAGGAAATTGCGGCTCCAGAGTGTCCGCCAACAAATGCGTTTGTGCAGCCCTACATCTTCACTCCGCTCACTCCACAAGTTCCGCCGGTGGTTTCCCCCGAACAGCCACCGACGGGAGGCGGCGGTTAGAAGCGGACCTTACGCAAAGCGAGTACGCTTTCAGCGGGCCAGGCGGCTGTGAGCGTCGTCGCTGGATCGCCAGATTCTGCACAAGTTCCCCGAAATCGCCGTTTCTTTACACCGATTCGTCCGAGACTAAGCCCTGCTCGGTAACATCTCTGACTGGCTCGGACCGCTAGGTCCTGACGTCTTTTACGAGATTGCAGGCGGCACGCCTGCCGCTACAGTTGCGCCTTATGCCGTACAAAGATGTTGCTCCGCCCGCTGGTGAAAAGATCACCAGAACCGACAGATTGAATGTGCCGGATCAACCGATCATTCCGTTCATCCGCGGTGACGGGACCGGGCCGGATATTTGGGCGGCAAGTGTCCGTGTGTTCGATGCTGCGGTTGAAAAAGCGTACGCCGGGAAAAAGAAAATCGCGTGGTTTGAGGTCTTCGCCGGCCAGACCGCGAAGGACAAATTCGATGAATGGCTGCCAGACGACACAGTAGAAGCGTTCCGCGAGTATCTGGTCGGAATCAAAGGTCCGCTGACTACACCTGTGGGCGGCGGCATTCGCTCGCTCAATGTTGCGCTGCGGCAGCTGTTGGATCTTTTCGTTTGTTTGCGGCCAGTGCAATACTTCAAAGGCGTCCCCTCGCCCGTCAAGCACCCAGAGAAAGTGAACATGGTGATCTTCCGGGAAAACACGGAAGACATTTATGCCGGTATCGAGTACGCGGCGGGCACGCCTGAGACGCAAAAGATCCTCGATTTTCTACAAAAGGAATTTCCGAAGGAATTCGACAAAATCCGTTTCGGCACAAAGGAGAAAGCAGCGGACTTTTGGAAAAAGGTCGGCGCGCCGGAAAGCGACGAGGTCTGCGTGGGAATCGGAATCAAGCCGGTCAGCCGCTCGGGCAGTGTGCGCCTCATTCACAGCGCGATTTCCTATGCGATCCAGAACCAGCGCAAGAGCGTGACGCTGGTGCACAAGGGTAACATTATGAAATTTACCGAAGGCGCCTTTCGCGATTGGGGCTTTGAAATCTCGAAAAAATATTTTGGCGCGGAAGAATTCGATGGCGGTCCGTGGTGCAAAATTCCCATGGGCAAACCGGGCGCGGCCATTGTGATCAAAGACGCAATTGCCGATATCACCCTACAGCAAGTGCTGACGCGGCCAGAGGATTTCGACGTCATCGCGACGCTCAATCTAAATGGCGATTACTTGAGCGATGCGCTGGCCGCGCAAGTGGGCGGAATCGGCATAGCGCCTGGAGGAAACATTAACTACATCACAGGCCACGCAATCTTCGAAGCGACTCATGGCACCGCGCCGAAATACGCCAATCAAGACAAGGTGAATCCTGGCTCGGTGATTCTTTCAGGTGAAATGATGTTCCGCTATATGGATTGGGCGGAAGCTGCCGACCTGATTCTCAAGGGATTAAGCGGCGCGATCGCGAGCAAACGTGTCACGTACGATTTCGCACGTCTCATGGAAGGCGCGACTGAAATCAAATGCAGTGAGTTCGGGGATAATGTGATTTCCCATATGTGATCTCAGAATAGTCAGGGATTCCTCGACTTCGCTCGGAATGACAGATTGGTCTTGGCGATAATGTGATCGAGCACATGTGAGCGCAATGTCGAAGCACGAATGTTGAGTAACAAAATGATGACGAACGATCGAATGACGAAAGGATGTCCATCTTGCAGTTCGGGCTTCGAGCTTCGTCATTCCTTCGTCATTGGTCATTCGTCATTCGTCATTTAGGTTTACTCGTGCCTTCTTCGTCGCTCTGGCAGCGTTTCCAACGATATTTTTTGTACTATCGCGATCTCGATTTTTCGCTCGACATCAGCCGGATGAAATTTCCGGAGGATTTTTTCGAGAAAATGCAGCCGAAGGTCGAGAATGCGTTTGCGGCAATGCGAGAGTTGGAAGCGGGGGCAATCGCTAATCCCACCGAAAAGCGAATGGTTGGTCATTATTGGCTCCGCAATCCTGCGCTTGCGCCGACTGCGGAAATTCGGAACGAGATTGAAGACACCCTCAATCGCGTCAAAAAATTCGCCGAAGATGTTCATGCTGGGAAAATCACCGCTGAAAATGGAAAACGCTTCAGGCACGTGCTGCTGATTGGGATCGGCGGCTCGGCGCTGGGGCCGCAGTTCGTGGCAGACGCGCTGGGTTCGGCGAGTGCTCCCATGGACATTTTTTTCTTCGATAATACGGACGCGGACGGATTCGATCGCGTTTTCGACAGGATGAATGATCTGCTTTCCCAAACGCTTGTCGTTGTGGTTTCCAAATCCGGCGGGACGAAGGAAACACGAAATGGAATGCTCGAGGCGGAAGAGCGATTCAAAGAAAAGGCGCTTCGGTTCAACAGACATGCAGTGGCCGTCACCGGCGTGGGGAGCGAGCTCGACAAGGCTGCTGAAAAAAATGAATGGGTCGCTCGATTCCCGATGCACGATTGGGTCGGTGGGCGCACTTCAGTGATGAGCGCGGTCGGGCTTCTCCCGATGGCGCTGGAAGGCTTTGACATTAATCGTTTTCTAGCCGGGGCGGCGGCCATGGACGAGCGGACCCGCGCACCTGATGTCGCACAAAACGCAGCGATGCTTCTGGCGCTCATGTGGTACTACGCCGGCAATGGCAAGGGCGACAAAGATATGGTGATCCTTCCGTACAAAGACCGGCTGGCCTTGTTCGCCAAGTATTTGCAGCAACTCGTGATGGAATCGTTAGGTAAAGAAAAGGACCTCGACGGCATGATCGTGCATCAGGGGATTGCTGTTTATGGCAATAAAGGCTCGACCGACCAGCACGCTTATGTTCAACAGTTGCGCGACGGCGTCTTAAATTTTTTCGTGACGTTCATCGAAGTGCGCAAAGATCGGAGCGCTGAGCGGTTCGAAGTCGAGGACGACGTCACGAGCGGCGATTATCTTCAGGGTTTTTTGCGCGGCACGCGAAGCGCGCTCTACGAGAGCGGGCGTGAATCAATCACGATTAGCATTTCCGAGGTGAACGCGTTTAACCTCGGAGCGTTGATTGCGCTTTACGAACGTGCGGTGGGCTTTTATGCCTGGCTGGTTAACATCAACGCCTACGATCAACCCGGCGTTGAGGCAGGAAAAAAGGCGGCGACGAAACTGTTGCAGCTTCAGAAACAGGTGAGCGAGAAACTCGCGACTGATCGCGGACAAACCGCCGAAGAAATTGCGCGCTCCATCGACGCCGACCCGGAAGATGTGTTTCATGCGCTGGGACATTTGGCGAGCAACGATCCGCACGTTAAGGTCGCGCCCGGTCAGGAAGCGGCGGAAGACCAGTTTTCACTCGAACAATAGGGTAATGTGCGCTTATGGCAGAAAAGCCTTCGCAGGATGCAAAAAATTCTCCAAGCGTCTCATGGAGCGACACAGTCCGTTTTATCCGGCAACTCGGTCACGATCTTCGCAACGATTTAAATGCGATCGAACTGCAATCCGCTTACATCGGTGAGCTGGAGAAGAACGAAGAAGTTCTCGGTGAGATCAAACGTTTGCGTGAAATGGTCTCAGGGATGGCCTAGACTTTACAACAGCTTTCCCAAGCCGTCGGCGACGTTAGACCCACCCTGATTTCTTACCGGGCCACGGATTTTATGGAAGACTTGCGCAGGAAGATTAGCAACGATTTTCCAAAGCAAAATACCGAGATCACCTGGGAGATTCAGCCTGGCAACGCGATGTTGAACGTTGATCCGCAACTTTTGCAGGAAGTATTTACCGAGCTTTTTGACAATGCTTTCCGGCATGACCGCGGCAAAGGCCCCCTGCTGGCGAAAGCCAAAATCGACAATAACCGGTTCCGCTTCACTCTCCATGAACCAAAGGGTCTTTTTGAGTTACCTACGC
>QHPG01000203.1 GCA_003219005.1 Verrucomicrobiota bacterium | reverse complement strand
ATATTGAGCGCCAGCTCTTCGGGGATCATGCGCTGACCAATGGAAAGTACATTGGCATCATTGTGTTGTCGCGAGAGGCGAGCCGACTCTTCATTCCAACAAAGCGCGCAGCGCACACCGTGCACCTTATTCGCTACCATCGCTTCGCCATTGCCGGAACCGCCGAAGACAATGCCGCGTTCGCACTCGCCGCGCGCCACTGCTTCCGCTGCTGGCCGAATGAAAAGCGGATAGTCCACCGGTTCTTCGCTGAACGTGCCGAAGTCTTTCACTTCGTGCCCCAGCGAGGTGAGCAATTCTTTCACCTTTTCCTTGTAACGAAATCCAGCGTGATCTGTGCCTAGGGAAATCTTCATGCCTTTGTCATTCCGAGCGAAGTCAAGGAATCTCTAACTGTTCATCCGATCATGCCGGTTATAAAAGAAAATAATCAGAGGATGTCTCGACTTTCGCTCGACATGACAATCATTGTTATCCCGCGTGCAGTTTCGCCAGCTCGCTCCAGATCGCGCGTTCGCGTTCGGTCAGTTTCTTCGGCACGTTGATCTGAACAACTACATAGAGGTCGCCGCGCTTCCCGGAGACGCCGGGCAGGCCGCGCTCGCGCAGGCGAAATCGCTGGCCACCCTGTGTGCCCGGCGGAATTTTTAGGCGCACGTTGCCTTCGAGAGTTGCCACGACCAGTTCGCTGCCCAACACCGCGCGCCACGGCTCGATCTTTACCTCGTGGATCAGGTCACTGCCTTCGACTGTGAAATCCGGATGTCGCGCCAGACGCACGCGAAGAAAAAGGTCGCCGCTTTTTCCTCCGCGCACACCCGTTCCGCCCTGGCCGCGCAAACGGATACGTTGCCCTTCGTGAACGCCGCGCGGAATCTTGACCTGGTAATTTTCCACCTTGTTTGAGCCGGCTCGGCGCAAAGAGACTGTTCGCGTGGAACCGTGCAACGCTTCTTCAAGCGTGACCATGATATCCGCTTCGACGTCGGCTCCACGCTCCGCGGTCGCAGCGCGTCCGCCGAATCCGCCGAAAGCAGATCGGCCGCGGCCGCCACCGAAAAATGCTTCGAAGAAATCGCTGAACCCGGTCCCGCCAAATTCGAATTGGACGCCGCCATCATCGCCACCCCATTGATAAAACCCACCGCCGGGTTGCTGGCCTTCCCGCTGCCAGCCGGGTGGCGGCTGGAACCCGCCAGGTCGATTCCAATCGGCGCCGAGTTGATCGTATTTCTTGCGTTTCTCCGGATCGCCCAGCACTTCATAGGCTTCGTTGATCTCTTTAAATTTTTCTTCGGCGGCCTTTTTATCCTTGGCCACATCGGGATGAAATTTGCGCGCCAGCTTGCGAAAGGCGCTGCGAATCTCGTCCTCACTGGCCGTTTTCGGAACACCGAGTGTCTCGTAATAATCTCGAAACTGTACGGGCATCTGCTCTCAAGCTTGTGCCGTCACTCAATCCGCGCAACTAGGATACGCGTCTAAACGGCGGACCGGAGACCACCGCTCCTTGTGCTTCCACTCAATTCGCGCAACTTTTTGAAAGGAATGCGTGAGCTGGGAAAACTGGTCGTGATCATCGGTGTGCTCACCACGCTGTCGGGACTGCTGATGTGGAGCGGATTTGTTCCGAAATGGCTGGGTCGCTTGCCCGGTGACATTCGGATCGAGCGCGAACATTCCGCGTTTTATTTTCCAATCGTTACCTGCATCATCCTCAGCATCGTGCTGAGTCTATTGCTATCTATCTTCTCAATCTTCCGGCGGTAGGTGGATCGGCTTCTCCGAAGACGATGACAAGGAATTCGCCGAAGGCGCAGTATCTTGGCGCGATGGCCAAGTTAAATTCACAGGAATTGCTCGATCAACATGTAGCGGCACTGCTTCGCTGCCGTCGATGCGCGCGCATGAAATCGACGCCGGTCTCAGGTGGCGCAATTGTGAGCGATATAATGATCATCGGCCAGGCGCCCGGTCCGCGGGAACCGGTCTTGCAACGGCCGTTTGCACATACCGCTGGCAAAACTCTTTTTCGATGGTTCGAAGAGTTTTGCGGTATGAACGAGGCCACAGTCCGATTGAAAATTTATTTCGCGGCAGTCTGCCGGTGTTTTCCTGGGAAAAATTCCAGCGGCACGGATCGCGTTCCAATGCCAGATGAGGTTCGCAATTGCTCGTCGTGGATGGACAACGAAATTCAAATTCTGCGGCCCCGTCTCATCATTCCCGTAGGACGGTTGGCTATCATGCAATTCATCGACTGCGAAAAATTGGAGAAGGTAATCAGCTGCAAATTTCAAGTAGAACGTGCGGGGCATCATTTCGACGTAATTCCTTTGCCGCATCCGTCTGGTGCATCGCCCTGGCACAAGATTCCGCCCGGAAAAGAATTACTCCAACGCGCGCTTAGACTCATCGCGCGCCATCCTGGCGTAGCGGCGCTCTGCCTGCCGCGTCGAAGCCGCGCGAAGCCGAGTGAGCACCGACGGCGTTCATAGACCGCCGCTACATTAGCGTGCTCTGAATTCGGCGTTGGACGTTGGGCGTTGGGCGTTGAACGTTTCGCAATGTCTTACGCGGTGCCAACTCGTGCTGAAATCACCGAGGCCGACAAATGGGACCTCACCCAGCTTTTCGCCGACGTGAGTAAATGGCAGGAAGATTTCACCTGGCTTCAGCGCGAGTACCCAAAACTTGAGCAGTGGAAAGGCAGGGTGGGGGAATCGGCGCAAAGCCTGGCCGCGGTTCTTGAATTCGAGAAGGCGCTCGAACTGAAAATGGAGCGCGTCCATCACTACGCGTCGCTGCAACTGGCAGAGGACAGCACGAATAACGAATATCTCGCGCGAATCGGACAGCTTCAGAACCTGCTAACCAACATCGGTGAAGCGGCAGCGTTTGTTGTTCCGGAAATCCTGACAATCGACGACAAAACATTTTCGCAATTCATGGCTGATCCGGCGCTGAAGGATTGGCGAATCAAGTTGCACAAAATTCGGCGGATGAAGCCGCATGTGCTTTCCTTTCCCGAGGAACGCATTCTCGCGCTGGGCAGCGTCGCGCTTAGCGGTTACGACGACACCTTCTCGCAATTGACCGACGTGGACATGAAGTTCGGCGCTCTGATGGACGAGACCGGACGCGAAAAACCGCTGACCCAAAGCTCGTTCAGCTCATTTCTCGTCAAACGCGATCCCGAACTGCGCAAGCGTGCTTTTCACCAGTTCTACGCCGAATTTCAAGATCACCAGTACACGCTTGCGTCCTCGCTTGCCTACTCAGCCAAGGCAGATGTGTTTCATGCCAGAGCAAGACACTATTCATCTGCACTCGAGGCGGCGCTCTTTCTAGATGACGTTCCGGTGTCCGTTTACGACGGCTTGATCAAATCAGTCCGCGCGAATTTGGAACCGCTCTTTCGGTATTTTGATTTGCGTCGCCGCGCTCTTGGCTTGCGCGAGCTGCATCTTTACGACACGTACGTGCCGCTGGTACCGGAAATTGAGACGCGGTTCACGTTCGATCAAGCGGCCGAAACAGTTTTGAGCGCGCTGGCTCCCCTTGGAAAGAATTACGTCGATGTGCTCGCGGAAGGTCTGCGCTCGAGGCGCTGGTGCGATCGTTACGAAAACAAAGGCAAACGCAGCGGCGCGTTTTCATCCGTCAGTTACGGCGCGCTACCGTACATCCTGATGAATTACAACGAGGACGTTTTCACCGATATTTACACGCTCGCGCACGAGGCCGGTCACTCGATGCACAGTTGGTTCTCGCAAAATTCGCAGCTGTTTCAGGATTACGAGTATCCGATTTTTCTGGCTGAAGTGGCCTCGACGTTCAACGAAGAGCTGCTGACGCAACATCTGCTGCAAACAACGCACGATCCGAAGATGCGGGCTTACATCGTTAACCGGCAAATCGACGAACTGCGCGGCACGCTGTTCCGGCAAACGATGTTTGCTGAATTCGAAAAAATTATTCACGCCATCGAGGAGATCGGTGACGCACTGACGCTTGACGTTTTCAAGTCGGAATACCACAAGCTGCTCGAAACCTACTTTGCTGAGAATTTCGTGCTCGATCCGGAGCTGAATCTGGAGTGCCTGCGCATTCCGCATTTCTATCACGCGTTTTATGTCTATAAATATGCAACTGGAATCTCCGCCGCTGTGGCGCTGTCGCAGCGGGTATTATCCGGGGAGTCAGAAAGCGTCGACGCCTACCTGAATTTTCTGCGCTCGGGCGGTTCCAGGTTTCCGCTGGAGACATTGAAAGCGGCAGGCGTGGACATGGCCACACCTGCGCCGATCAAGAGCACATTGCGTTTGTTCGAACAGCGGCTGGCGGAATTGGAAGAACTGCTGTTGTAGCTCCTTGGGTTCCCGTGTAGCGATGCAATTGGAAGGCGGCCAACTTCTTCAGCAATTGAAACCGCTGTTCCAAGAAAATTTCGAAAGGTTTGGCGAGCTAGGCGCAGCGGTATCAGTTTGGCAAAACGGCAAACCGATCATCGATCTCTACGGCGGATTTCGCGATGTGCATCGTGAAAAACCTTGGACAAGCGATACGCTCGTGCTGGTCTGGTCGGCGACGAAGGGAATCGGCAGCGCGTGTCTCTTGCATGCGCTGCAAGAACACAATATCGACATCAGCCAACGCGTCGCCGAGTTCTGGCCGGAGTTTGCACAAGCAAGTAAAGAAAAAATCACGCTTGCGCAGTTGCTATCGCACCAAGCCGCGCTTTGCGCTTTGGATCGGCGAGTCGATGTGCTCGACTACGACGCGGTGATTCGCGCGTTGGAATCGCAAACGCCCTTGTCGCCGCCCGGCACCGCGCACGGTTATCACGCGCGGACATTTGGATTTCTTCTCGATGAGCTCGTCCGCCGAATCGCCGGAAAGACGCTCTCGGATTATTGGCGGGAAAATTTTGCGGGACCGCTCAATCTCGATGTCTGGATCGGCCTTCCGAAAAAGGAAAATTCGCGTGTGGCAACGATGTACGCCGCCAAAACCCTGAAAGCTTTCGGGGCCGAGCCGAAACAATTCTATGCCGATCTTGTTACGCCTGGCACGTTGGCCCGCAAAACGTTTACGTCACCGTACGGCCTGCATGTGATCAGCAAGATGAATGAGCCCGCAGTTCGCGCGCACCCGATCGTCTCCTTTGGCGGGATCGGGAGCGCGTCGGCGCTCGCGAAATTTTATTCTATGCTCGCCAATGGCGGAAAGTTTGATGGCCAGACTTTCTTTTCAGAAAAGGCGCTCGCGTGGATGACGACGACCTTCGCAGACGGCATCGACCGCGTTTTTCAGATACCGACAGCATTTTCAGCCGGATTCATGAAAGATTCACGCAACGCAGCGCGAAAAATATTGGGCCCATCAGGAACTTCCTTTGGACATCCGGGGGCTGGAGGCAGTCACGCCTTTGCTGATCCTGAAAACAAAACTGCATTCGCCTACGTCATGAACCAAATGGAGCAATCGCTTTTGCCCACTGAAAAATCGTTGCGACTCGTGGACGCGATTTATCAGTAACCGCGCTTCTGTGAGGTGCGGAACGCGATGTGGCGTTGGGATGCGCCCGTAACGCTTCGCACCCGCCTTCGTTCGACTTAGGCGTGGTGGGCAGCGAGGCGGCTACTGTTCGCCAACAATGGTAACGAAAACTTTTCGCCGGTGCGGGGCACGCCGGTGTTCAAACAGGAAAATGCCCTGCCACGTTCCGAGCTGCATTTTTCCGTCGGCAATCGGGATTGTCTCGCTAGTGCGCGTCAAGACCATGCGGATGTGCGATGGCATATCATCACTGCCTTCGGAACCATGTGTGAAGTAATCGGCATCCTCAGGCACTAGTCGATTGAAGAATTCTTCCAAGTCATCTCGCGCGGTTGGATCGGCATTCTCCATCACAATCACACTGCAACTAGTGTGTTGAATGAAAACCGTAACTGTTCCGTTGCGCAGACCGGACTTGTCGATCTTGTGCTGAATTTCGTCAGTGATCTCGTACGTGCCCTTGCCGCTGGTTTGGATAGAGAAATGGCCAGTTTCAACGCGCACAGGTAAAAAACGTCGTGCGTTACGGATTCGGCTCGGGCGGCTGGTAAATATCCGGCACCGCCGCGATGAGAGACGGGGACAATCGCCTAAGTTTCAATTGTTCGGTGAGAAATTGAATGCGGTCACGGCGCGCTTCGGCATTGAGAGCGTGCGGCGCGTCGTAAATTTTGAGGCGTTTCGGCTCACTAACGAGTTTTTCATATGCGCGGATGCATTCAGGGGTGAAGAATTTCTCCTTCCCGTATTGGAGAAACACAAAGGCCGGGGCCGCGTGTGCGATATAATTGGCCGGATCGATCCATGCGTAATTCTTCACGAAAGCGTCGTACCTTTCATGGCCGACTTTCTCTCGGTGTTCCTGCTCTTCTTTTGATTGAAGATCAACTTCATCCGACAATGATCCAGCCATCAACACAAACGCCTTGAATCGTCGATCGGTTCCGCTCAGGATCGCTCCGGCCGAGGCATGGTAACTGTGGCCGACAAAGGCGATGCGCTTCGGGTCCACGTCCCCGCGCGCGAGCAATAGATCGAGCCCGCGACGCATATCGACCACCGCCTGCACCATGTCGGTGATCTGCTGCTCGTTCACGGGTTCATTGTTCGTAACGTGACCGGGACGTGCCACGGGTCCGTCGGGCAAAAGTGACACCACCTCAGCCTGTGCCAGCACAGTCGCTTCATCGAGAAACTCTTTGCGGTTGCGCATGGGAGAGTTTTCCCAATACCAATGGCCCCAAATCACCGCCGGAAATGGACCTTTGCCTTTTGGCATCACCAGATAGGCGGGGACGATACCACCCTTAGGGCTCGCATACGTGATGTCGTAGATAGTCGCGTGCTCGCAATCTTGGATGCCAATCTGCTTCATTTCGATCGGCGCCTTTCGATCGTACTCAAAGTGACCCACCATCTCGGCGTCTTGCGCGACCGCGTAAGTTGTCCCGAACGGAGCAATCCCGATGAGAGTGATCAGTTGAGAAATGGCAAACGATCGTTTCACAGCAGCGAGATCCTCAAGGTCAGATTTCCGCGAATGCAGAGCGCCTATTGAATTAACCCTGGCGACCGCGAATTGACGGTAATCGCAATATTGACCGGAAGCCTCATATTCGTGGCTGACCTGCTGCGGCGCATTCTGCTCCCATTGAAATTGGATTGCCTGAGTGTGGTCAGTTATCACGGAAAAGCGCAAACGAGCGGCGAGGTGATTTTCAAGCAAGTCGCGCTTCCTGATCTAGTCGGCCGCGATGTCTTAATTCTGGACGATATTCTTGATAGCGGTCATACGCTGGCAGCCATTCGTGAGAAGCTGCAAGCGGCGAAACCGTGCAGTGTGCGCGTTTGCGTCCTGTTGAGCAAAAAAAAACAACGCCCCCGGCATGTCGATGCAGATTATGTTGAGTTCGAAATTGAGGATGAGTTTGTCGTCGGTTACGGGCTCGATTTCATGGAGCGGTATCGCAACCTGCCTTACATCGGCGTGCTGAGGAAAGAATTGCTGGAGCAGTCGAGCAGATGAAACTTCGGGTGCAATTTTACGCGCAACTGCGCGATCTGATTGGCGTCCGTGAGTTGGAAGTCGATCTTTCGGACGGCGCGACTGTGCGGGAGTTGCTCGACCAAATCTATGCGAAACAACCTGCGCTTCGCTCCCACGACAAAAGTATTTTGATTGGCGCAGGCGTGGAATTCGTTGATCGCAACCACAAATTGAAACCGGGCGAGGAGATTGCCATTATGCCGCCGGTGCAAGGCGGATGAATCCAAGAGGTCAGATGTCAGATTCGTGTCGATTCGTGTCCATTTGTGGTTTTGATTAATCTCTGAAGTTTTTGAAATTGGTCGCCACGCCAAAATCACGGGAACGGACGAATTGAATCACTGCTTGTAGTTCATCTTTCTTTTTTCCCGTGACCCGAATTTGCCGGTCCTGCAACTGGCTTTGCACCTTGAAACCTTGTGACTTAATCGCCTGAATAATTTCTTTGGCTTTATTTCCTTCCAAGCCCTGCCGAATTTTCAATTCCTGCCGGGCGTGACCGACAGACGAAATGGCAGGCTCCTCCTGTTCGATATTGCGCAGATCGACGCCGCGCTTGGAAAGTTTACCGATAAGAATTTCGCGTAACCCACGAAGGTGACCGGCATCGTCGGCGGTGAGCGTGATCTTATCTTTTTCGGGAAGAATTTCGGCGGCTATTCCTTTAAAATCGAAACGTGTGGCCAGCTCTTTGCGCGCCTGATTAATCGCATTGTCGAGCTCCTGCTCATCCACGTCTGAAACGATGTCGAACGAAGGCATGGGTAAATTTCAAATTTCAGATTCAAATTGGTCAAATCATTTCGCTTATGGATTGGCTTCCACGATTTTTATGTTGCCCTCCTTCGCGAGCATCGTAACTGCGGTTTCGCCTCTGCCTTGGATTAACATGTCGATCTTTCTGATCTCTTTGGTCCCGCGCTCGGCTGGTTCCTCGAAATCATTTTCAATTTTTCCGTGCCGCGTTTCCGCGACCAGATGACAAACAACATCAATTGGAAGGAAGCACCCTCTGGCCGCGCAACCCATCCACGAAAACTTCACCAGCGCCTAATTCCAGGCGCGCCAGGTTGGCGGTTGCCGGGATAACGATGGTGTAATCAACCGTGCCGGAGCGATCGAACAGCGCCCATTTCGGCTTGGGAGGGAATTTGGTGTTGATTGAAACGGAGCCTGGGTGGACGGAAACAACAACCGCGATCTGTTTCAGTCGTTCGCGGGTGTATGCTCGCTTGACGGCTTGTACCCGCATCTCGTTTGTGTTCGAACCGTAAACGAAGACCGCGCCGTCGCCATTGATGACTGTGACGTTTACGGTCGGTTCAATCGTGTAAATCTGCTCGAACGTTTCCTCCAAGGTGCGGTGCGCTGCGGACCCGCACCCCGCAACTGCCGACAATAATGCAGCTAATAGGAGCCGAACGACTTGTTGATTAATAGCCAGTGATCGCACGCACAAATTCCATCACCGCATGTGCGTTACTGATCAAGGGGAGAAATGCCGTCAGCGCAAGAACCGCCCAAAGCGAGGCTTCACCCCAAAAATCCTGGCGGGCTTCATTTTTATAATAATCGCCTGTGATATTCCAAAACGATCGTGCACGAGTGGACACATAACGTGCGCTCGACCCCTCGAAGGCGACAGAATGGTAATTGTAATCTGTGACCGACAAGCGTCGGCTTCTGCGCTTGCCACCGTCGAATGACTCGCGGCGGCGAGAACGAATGAGTGTTGGGAAGGTTGGTTTCATAATTCTTCTTTCCTATGAGATGCGCTGCGCATCTGAGTTGGATTCAAAAATTTCTCAGTCCATGAGGCCACCATCTGCCATGGAGTCATAAGGAGGGTTTGCCCACGCGTATCCGTTCCCGTAATATCGGTCCCAGAAATTGTGCGGAAGCTGTCTCGATCCTGGTGGCAGGGGCTGTTCGTTATCGCAACGGTTGCAGCCACAATCGTTGTCACATTGATTTCGCTCCGCGATTTCCAGCGCGAAGTTGTGCCGCCGGAGAATCGTCCCATCCAATCGCAGATCGCCGGTTATGTAAGCTCGAATGCCTGCCGCGCCTGTCATCCTGGGAATTACGCGAGCTGGCACGCGTCGTTTCA
>QHPG01000202.1 GCA_003219005.1 Verrucomicrobiota bacterium | reverse complement strand
ATGCTGGGGATGCGTAGGACGCACAGCTAAGCGTGCGAAGACCGATTTTTTAATTGCCAGGATATGTGTTCACGGGTTTCTTAAGCATTCTTTAAACGAAGTAGTCTAGGTTATGGCACGTACGTGGGAGGCTAAAAAATTCAATAGGTATTATGCAGAGCTCCTCTGCCAAGGCCCGTTTGCAATCCACGTTGGGGGCGGTTCAAAGGACTATCACTCACGCTACCGCCTGCGTTATGAGACACTGATCAGACGGTTTTGTTGTTTGGCGCCAGCCAGTCCAGTGAATGTGCTCGACGTTGGGGGTGGGCAATTAGCTCTCTTATGCAAACACCTATGGGATGATCGCGCAGCTGTAGCGGATATCAATATTGTTGGAGCGACTAAGGAGAGCACTTAAGCCAGGTGGTATCCTAATTTGTTCAACTCCAAACCTCTACCGGTTACGCAACGTAGTCTATCTGGCGCTTGGCGTGCGTATTTTCGATTATTTCCGCATGCCGGAAGGGACGGGTTTAAGCCACGTGATTGAATACAGCCGGGATCATCTCCAATGGCAATTTGAGCGGGCTGGATTTAAGGATTGTCGTATAGAACTGTGTCAACTGCACCACTCGTCGACTAATTTAGTGTTCCGAATTATGTTGTGGATTGGGCACCCACTATTGTTGGTTCCGCGTTTTCGTGCCAGTTTGTTAGCAATTGCTCATGCACCTTGAACGACTACTGCTAAATCGATTGGGTAGCGCAGGTTTATGAATGAAGGTGGCAGGTATATTAGCAGAGTCCTCCAGCGACCGGGCTGGCATCAGCCGTCAATCGAGAGGGTCTTCCCGGGAGCGGCTTGTTACCCAAATCGTGCTTTGAACAGTGCGGCCGGGTTCCAAGCCGGATCTTCAGCCACCTAGGATTCCTCTCCCATTAAAAACGATTATAAGCTGGTTTATGAATGTGCAGCACTGTAGCGACGGCACGCTGCCGCCGTGCTGCAAGAAGTAACACTGCCCGACGCTTCGACACAGCGAGGCGGCTACAACATTATCAGGTGGGCTCTAGGGAGGGCTGAATACGAGTAGGGAGTTGAGGACAGGTGGCTGAGTGGTCTAAGGCAACAGCTTGCAAGGCTGTCATACGACGCAAGTCCTCTCGGAGGTTCGAATCCGTCCCCTGTCCGCTGCTTCGACTCTTGACTCTATCAACCATTAACCTCCGATCTCCGACATCCTGATCTCTCTCCGAGCCGTAGGCTCTACGGAGCCGGAGGCTGACCTCTGAAATAACATGCCTGGCATCGTTGGAATAATCAGCCAGAGACCGTCACAAGAGTACCAAGCTCTGGTGAAGTCGATGGTTAAATGCCTGATGCATGAGCCGTTTTATACCGATGGTACCTATATCAATCAGGAGATCGGCCTCTGGAGCGGGTGGACTTGCCACCAGGGAGCGTTCGCGGATTGCCTTCCTATCTGGAATGAAAAGAAAGACATCTGCCTTCTCTTTTCAGGCGAGGATTTCGCCGATCAGGCTGACATCGATGCGCTGAGAACGCGTGAGCACGAATTTGGTTCAGGTGACGCCAGTTATCTCGTCCACCTGTACGAAGAAATGGGTTGCCAGTTCTTGGAAAGACTTAACGGCTGGTTCAGTGGTGTGTTACTGGATCTTCGTGAGCAGACATTGGTTCTGTTTAACGACCGCTATGGCGTAAATCGAATTTATTATCACGAAGACTCGGGCGGATTTTATTTTGCTTCTGAAGCGAAGGCCCTTCTAAAAATCCTGCCCATCACTCGTCAACTTGATCTACGTAGTTTGGGCGAGGTTCTCTGCTGCGAGGCTGTTCTCCAAAACAGGAGTCTCTTCTCTGGGATCTCGCTGCTTCCGCCAGGTTCAGCGTGGGTGTTTTCCCGGGGAGAACCAGTGAAGAAAAAAACTTACTTTAAGCAGGAAGCATGGGAAAGTCAGCCAGAGTTAAGTGAATCTGACTTTTACGAGAAGTTAAGAGAAACCTGGAGACGGGTCCTTCCGAAATATTTCCTTGGAAAACAGTCCATTGGCTTGTCTTTAACCGGCGGGGTGGATAGCCGGATGATCCTGGCGTGGGCGCCTCGTTCCCCCGGCACACTTCCATGCTATACGTGGGGCGGCACATACCGTGATTGCGCGGACGTCAAAATTGCGCGGCGGACGGCAGGAATAGCTCAGCAGCCTCACAACACGATCCTCGTGGGCGCCGAGTTTTTGTCGCAGTTTCGCGTTCTCGCCGAAAGAGCCGTTTACATTAGCGACGGCACTTTGGACGTAACTGGGTCGATCGACATGTACGTCCAGAGACTGGCACGACAGATCGCGCCAGTCCGAGTAAGTGGTGTTTGTGGCGGAGAAATCTTGAGGCGTCTTGTAATGTTCAAGCCGGACCCTCCCCAACAAGGCCTCTTCGTTCCGGAGCTGGCATGCTCCTTTCGGGACGCCGCCGCAACCTATGCCGGTGAGCTTCAAGGCCACAGGCTCTCCTTCACTTCCTTCAAGCAAGCGCCATGGTATATGGCGGCCAGGTTCACCGTGGAACGATCGCAGGTCACATATCGAACGCCTTATTTTGATAATGATCTGGTTGCGCTCGCCTACCAAACACCAGCAAAGCTGTTGAACAATCGGCCGGCGCTTCGACTCATTGCCGATGGCAATCCAGCCCTGGGAAAGATTGGAACAGATCGTGGTATCGCCTTTCGATCGATTCCGGGCCTCACTCCGATAATTCACGCCTACCAGGAGTTCACCTTTAAAGCGGAATACGCTTATGACTATCGCATGCCACAATGGCTGGCGAGACTCGACCATACCTTTGCTCCGCTTCACTTGGAAAAGCTATTCATTGGTCGGCACAAGTTCCATCATTTCCGCGTCTGGTATCGCGATGAGCTGTCACAATGCTTGAAGGAAATGCTGCTCGACTCCGGCGCGCGCAGTAGGGCATACCTTCGCGCCAATTCTTTGGAAGAGATCCTGGAAGCTCATTGCAGTGGGCAGCGAAACTATGCCTTTGAGATACACAAGATTTTGGCGCTTGAATTTATCCAAAGAAAACTGATCGAACTGAATTAGAACAAGCCGCTTCCGAGTATTAGGTGTAGCAATAATTAACACCTCCTTAGTCAATAAACGAGCCAGGCTTACCAGGGGAGTTACCCACTTCAACGCTTTAACCCTTCAAAGGTTTTAACCGGTTTAACGATCCAACGATCTAACAATTTAATGCTTCTAACCCCTGCCTCCGTTATCTGCCTCCCCACTCGCGTTGGGAAAACGCCGAGGAGCTGCGGGAGCAGTCTGCCGAGAAGCAAGAAACACAGTAAAGGCGCGATGCCGCGGTAACTGCGCGGCACCGCTGGTCAAGATGGGCTTCGATAGTAATCCCAGAAAACTCGGGTCCCGAGCGGCCCCGGCGCGGAAGCCAGAACAATCGATCATGAGGTTACCGAAGGAGGCACTACCATTATCGGCTGAGCGGAGCCCGACGCAGATCCTTAAGAAACTCATCAGATTCGCGCGCAAATCCCGTTACGAACGAGCGTTTGCTGTCCGCCGCTATTTTGGGGAGTGGGGTTCGAGAATCCCTCATCTGGGGAACGACAGGACCACGTATGTTATTGGACTCTTTGGCAGCGGACGGAATTACATTACTGGATTAATGCTCAAACATCTTGGAAAAAGAGCGAAATATCTTAGAGAAACGGTTCGCTACCATCCAGGTCCGACATCTATGATCTACACCGGCCATGCCACAATAAGGCATGCTTCCCGTGGGCAAGAGTTACCAGCGGTAACCAGCCGTGTACTGCAGACAGTCAGCTTGGGATTCGCCGATTTGATTTTTATCAATCGTCATCCTCTCGATTCGCTGCTGACAAATTGGATCTTTTGGAGGATATACATTCGCTATAACATCCAGGTCGAGGGTATTTCGCGGGTTTATAAGAACAGGGACGATCTATGTTCAGATTTGGAGCAGAATTTTTTGGAATTCAGGGCCTTTGCCGAAGGTGACCCTGGTTTTTTCTCTGCCTTACCGATTGACGCCGGCTGGGGCGCGAACGGAAGTCCGCGATTTTTATCTTTCGCGGAATTTGTTGAGGAAGCTGAGCTTTTTTGTCAATCCGCCACGCTGACGTTGCGGCTCGAGGATTTCATGATCGATCCGTTAAAGGAGTTTTCCAAAATAGCTGGATTGATGTCGGTTGATCCTAACCTGAACGGCTTAAGTATAGCCCCTCCAAGGACCAGGCCTTATGGTTATTTGGCTGTAAAGGAAAAGGCCCCCCGATTTAGAGATTTTATCAGTGACCTCGATACGGAGACGAAAAGGCGGATTGAAAAAATCGGCTATGAGCTCTGAGAGCTAAGGGGTGTAGCCGCGCCCGTGCGGGGCGCGCTGCACGCGGTGCACAGTTCCGAAAGCTTTCGCGAGCAGGCCGCCACGGCTACAGTCTGTCCCATGTATGAGATGAGTTCTGGATTGTCAAAAAATGAACAAAGATTCCGGTGAAGAAATTCTAAAACGGATCAAGAACGCGCTTGAAGCGGCTGTCGAATCTATCTGCTCATTTATTCCGGGCGCGACAGCAGCGGAGTTCAAAGTGGGTGATGATCCGATTACCGAGGCGGACCGCAGAGCAAATTGCGTCCTGCGTGAGGCTTTGAGCCATGACGGTGAAGGTTGGCTCTCGGAGGAAAGTTTTGATGACCTGACACGCCTCAACTATGAACGAGTCTGGATAGTGGATCCATTAGACGGAACACGCGAGTTCGTTGCTGGAATTCCCGAATGGTGCGTTTCTGTGGGCTTTGTGGAAAACGGAAGGGCAATGGCCGGAGGCATCTGCAATCCCGCTACGCGAGAGTTGTTTTTGGGCGCTGTAGGCCAAGGGATCACTCTTAACGGGAAAACCGTCCATACGAGCAGTTGTCGCGATCTCTCTGGAGCAGTAATACTTGCCAGCCGTAGCGAAGTAAAGCGAGGAGACTGGGAATGTTTCAGACAAGCTCCTTTCGTTACAAGACCCATGGGCTCGGTTGCCTACAAACTAGCTTTGGTGGCGGCAGGTCTGGCCGATGGGACCTGGACGCTGGAACCCAAGAGTGAATGGGACATAGCTGGCGGAGTAGCCTTGGTTGAAGCCGCAGGCGGGTTCGCGCGCAAAATCGACGGTTCTCCGATCCGATTTAATCAGAAATTTACCCGTCTCCCGGGGCTCCTAGCCTGCGGCCCTTATCTTCTGGAAGAAATAACCAGTTTTCTGGACAACGCATCGGCGCCAGCCCAGCTCGATAGGAATGAGCAGTGGGAGGGGACGTTTCAGTTTAAGAAGGGCAGCTATGGTGACGAAGACGAAAAACGTGGGCGATCAGCATAGAGCCGAGCACGAAGTTCCGCCGGGGCGGGTCTTCTGGATAACTGGGTTATCTGGGGCAGGCAAGACAACCCTGGGGCGAGAATTGTGGAATCGGCTGCGTGCTACCGGTCGCGAAGCTATTTTCCTTGACGGCGACGATCTCCGCGGGGTTATCGCTGAGGATCTTGGCCACGATCAGGATAATCGACGACGATCAGCCATGCGCAATGCACGGCTCTGTCGCTTACTCGCCGCGCAGGGCAAGGATGTTGTGTGCGCAACCATCTCGATGTTTCACGAGGTGCAGCGTTGGAACCGCGAGAACATCCCCGGTTACCGCGAAATCTATCTTCGGGTCCCGCTGGACGAGTTACGGCGTCGGGATAGCAAGGGCATCTACGCGAGCGTTCAAAGCGGGCAGGCGCGGGATGTCGTTGGTATTGATGTCCCGGCAGAAGCTCCCGAAGCGCCGGATCTGGTGTTGGACAACCATGGGACGCTCGATGTTCCCACTGCAGTGGACCGGATACTAGCAGTATGTGCTTCAGGCGATGGGAAAGCAGCGCAGCCGGCGCCCGTCGTCACTTTCGAAACAAAGGCACAAACTTTGGAAGCGTTGGCCCCGCTGTTGCGCACCGCGCGCATCTTGCCGCAAGTCCGATTCTCTGTTCGTGATTGGCGCTCGAATCCAACGAGTGTGCTAGCTGCGATCAGCGCTGTGCCGTGGGGTTCGGGGCGGGTCGTCGTGCGTAGCAGTGCGCGGTCCGAGGACGGTGCCGATAGCTCCCAGGCGGGAAAGTTCGATTCGGTACTCGGTGTGGCCGGCAGCACGGAGATAGCAGAGGCAATCAATAGGGTGATCGACTCGTTCGCAAGCGAGGGACGCGGTCATGATCAGATATTCGTGCAATCGATGCTTGAAGGCGTCACTATGGCCGGGGTGGCTTTCTCGCGCAGTCCAACCGGGGCCCCCTATTTCGTTATCAATTACGACGACCATTCCGGCCTAACCGACCGTGTAACCACCGGTGTGGGCGACGATCTAAAGACTTTTTTCTGCCTTAAATCACGGCCTGACGCCTGTCCGCCGTCGCTGGCTCCGATCATTGCTCTGCTCAATGAGCTTGAAACTCTTCTGGCGTGCGATGCTATCGACGTGGAATTCGCCGTAAGCGGCGATGGGCAGCTCTATCTGTTGCAAGTCCGCCCGCTGATTGTCGATAGGCATGAAAAAGGACTGGACGCGATGGTCAAAACCGCGCTCGAAGATGTCCAGCGTAAGGTCGAGTTGCTTAGCCGGCGACATCCTTACTTGCATGGTAGCCGCGCGATATTCGGCGTCATGCCTGACTGGAATCCGGCCGAGATTGTCGGGTTGCGGCCGCGGCCGCTCTCACTATCGCTTTATTGCGAACTCATCACCGACGCAATCTGGGCCTATCAACGCGACAATTATGGCTATCAGAACCTGCGCAGCTTTCCGTTGCTGGTTAGTTTCCACGGGTTGCCTTACATCGATGTCCGCGTCAGCTTCAACTCTTTCATACCTAGCGATCTACCAGACGATCTCGCCGGCCGCCTTGGAAATTACTATATCGATCGCCTCCTTTCACAGCCGCATCTCCACGACAAGGTCGAATTTGAGATCATCTTTTCCTGTTACACGCTCGACTTGCCCAAGCGGATTGCCAAGCTCACCGATTACGGATTTTCTTCAGAAGACCTCTCTGAACTTTCAGGGGCCTTGCGGCGGCTTACTAATCGCATCATCCATGGCGACACGGCGCTGTGGCGGCGTGACCGCGCGAAGATCGATCTGCTGGAACGGCGGTTTCCGGCAATCCGCAACGCAAAGCTCGACAAGATCAGCCGCATTTACTGGCTCCTCGAAGACTGCAAGCGATACGGCACACTGCCGTTCGCCGGCCTTGCCCGAGCCGGCTTCATAGCTGTTCAGCTGCTTCAGTCCTTGGTGGAGGTGGGCGTTCTCAACGCAGAAGAGCGGGCGACGTTCATGGCAAGCGTCGATACCGTTGGGTCACGCATCGGTCGAGACTTCGCGCAACTTTCCAAGGAGGACTTCCTCGCCCGCTACGGTCATCTCCGGCCGGGGACCTACGACATTCTTTCGCCGCGCTACGATGAAGCGCCCGATCTCTATTTCGATTGGTCGAATGCGCGGCCCGCAACGTCGCCGGCACCGCGCTTCGTGCTATCGATCGAGCAGCTGCGCCACATCGAGCAGTTGATCAAGGAACATCAGCTCGAGATCGACGTCCTCAGTCTGATCGAGTTCATCAAAGCCGGAATTGAAGGCCGCGAATACGCCAAGTTCGTGTTCAGCCAAAGCTTGAGTGAAGGTCTGTCACTGATCAAGCAGCTGGGCGAAGAGCATGGTATTTCAGCTGAGGATTGCGCGTTTTTGCACTACGACGTGATCCGTACTTTATATAAAGAGAGCGGTTCAGTGCGCGAGGCGTTGCTGGAAAGTATCGCGCGCGGGAGAGAGCATCACGCACTCGCGCGAAATCTCGTGCTTCCGCCGGTCATAGCATCGCCCGACGAGGTGTTTGCATTTCACCTTCCGGCAACCCAGCCTAATTTTATCACGCGAAAGAGCGTGACCGCAGCGGTCGCCTCACTGTCTGATCCGCCCGAGAGTTTCGCGGGACGGATTCTTTTCGTCCCTAGCGCCGATCCCGGCTTCGACTGGATCTTCACTCGTGATATCGCTGGATTCGTCACCCAGTTCGGTGGCGCTAATTCACACATGGCAATCCGCGCCGGCGAACTCGGAATGCCCGCTGTGATCGGGGCCGGCGAAGTGCTGTTCAAACGATGGCAAACCGCACGCAAGCTCTGTCTGGACTGCACGAACCAGAAGGTTTCGATCATTGCATAGAGGCGCGCCGCGGGCTCAAAAAAACAGGATGACCCGCTCTTTACGATAGCTAGAGAACTTTCAGACTGACGAACAAAATCTATGGCCACCAGCAACCCTCCGCTAAAAGTTAATTGGGATTACACTGAACACGCTGCTCATTACGATAAGAGAGCGGACTACTCCGCCGACGCGATTGAGAGTCTGCTGGGGGCAATTGGCTGCGGCCCTTCTACACCCGTGGCCGACATTGGTGCTGGTACGGGTAAGCTTACCAAGGAGCTGCTCAAGTACGGCCTAGTGATCAAAGCCGTCGAGCCAAACGATGCGATGCGAGCCATTGGAATCGAAAATACCAACGGCAAATCAGTTACCTGGTCTGTCGGCACAGGTGAGGCAACAGGCTTGCCGGCGAGCAGCGTCTACGCCGCTTTCTTTGGCAGCTCATTCAACGTGGTTGATCAGAGTCTTGCCCTCTCTGAGGTGTCCAGAATACTTCTCCCAAAGGGCTGGTTTGTCTGTATGTGGAATCATCGGGATTTGGATGATCCAATTCAACGACGGATAGAGTCCATCATCAGACAGTCGATTCCAACTTACTCGTATGGATCAAGAAGAGAAGATCCTACAAATATTATCGATGCAAGTGGCCACTTCGCTGCTACGAAATCGATTGAGGGACCCTTCGTATGGAAAATGCCAAAGTCAGACGTGATCGTTGCGTGGAAATCGCACGCTACTCTTAAGCGCCAGGCGGGCAGCGACTCGGTATTCGATGGCATCATCAAAGAAATTGCGAGCTACCTGGACGAGCTGCCTGAAGTAATCGACGTGCCGTACACAACTCGGATTTATTTTGCGCAAAAACTCAAGTGAAAAAAGTCGCGATCACGCAGAGGGTGTCGGTTGTCCCGGAATATGGTGAGCGCCGTGACTGCCTCGATCAAGCCTGGCCGCGGTTCCTGGCAGCCTGCGGACTGGTGCCGCTGGCGCTTCCGAACGTGGTTGAGGTCGCCGTCGCGCTATTTACAGACGCGGACGTTGCCGGTTTGGTCTTGACCGGAGGCAATGACCTCGCCGCTCTCGGCGGCGATGCACCGGAGCGGGACGCTACCGAGAACGCGCTTCTGGACCTGGCGGAATCGCGGGGATTGCCGGTAATTGGCGTGTGCCGGGGCATGCAGATGATCCAGCAACGTTGCACGGTTCCGCTGCAGCTTATCGAAGGCCATGTGACTCCCAATCAGGTCATCCGCGTCAACGGAAAGCGCGCAGCGGTCAACAGCTATCATCGCTTCGGTGCCTTGGAATCGCGACCGCCGCTCAATGTTTGGGCTATCGCCGACGACGGCGTCGTAAAAGCAATCCGGCATGCGGACCGCTCGATTACCGGGATTATGTGGCATCCCGAGCGAATCGACCCGTTTGCAGCCGAGGACATCGCGCTGTTCCGCCGCGTCTTCAAGGTGGCGTGATGCGGGCTCTCATTCTGGCCGCGGGTCGTGGCAGTCGCATGGGGGATCTCGGCGACGACCGGCCGAAGTGTTTGATCGAGCTCCAAGGCCGGCCGTTAATTGAACGGCAGATCACGGCGCTGCGACGCAGCGGGGTGGAAGAGATTGGAGTTGTCCGCGGCTATCGGGCTGAGATGATCGACTT
>QHPG01000201.1 GCA_003219005.1 Verrucomicrobiota bacterium | reverse complement strand
GCGCGCCGTTCGGCAACCACTGGCGTGGATACCAACCGGCGTAAAATTTTCCGGAACTGAAAACCGCTTTGGCGCGCTCGGACATTGGCAGTTGCGTGTTGAAAATTGCGCCGCCGACTTTCAAATGCGGATCGAGCGCCTCGCGCGCGATGAATAGCCGCATGATTTCGCTGGAGCCCTCGAAGATCATGTTGATCCGGCAATCGCGCAGGAATCTTTCAACTGCGATCGGCGGCTCGCCCCTGCCGGCCAACGATTGTGCGGTCTCGTAGCCGCGCCCACCGCGCACCTGCATGGCCTCATCGGCGATGCGCCAGGTCGTTTCCGTGGCCCACATTTTGCACATCGCGGTTTCGATGCGCAGATCGCCCGCTTTGCGATCGACGAGCGTCGAGGTCAGAAACGTCATCGCTTCCATGGCGAAGACGTTGCCGGCCATCTCCGCGATTTTTCCGGCGATAGCGGCATGTTTACCGATAGGCACACCCCATTGAATCCGCTCGCTCGCCCATTTGCGGCAAATCTCGAGCAACCTTTTCGACAGACCGGTACACGCGGCCGGAAGCGTCAGGCGGCCTGTGTTCAAGGTCGTAAGCGCAACCTTCAAACCCTGACCTTCCTTGGCGATCATGTTTTCGCGCGGCACATGGACGTTTGTGAATTTCACGATGCCGTTGTAAAGCGCGCGCAGCCCCATGAAATGACAGCGATACGTGATCTCGAGTCCGGGCGAATCGACATCGACAATAAACGCTGTGATCTGTTTGCGTTCGCGGCCACCGACCATTTTCGACGGCGTGCGGGCCATCACCACGAGGACGCCCGCCTTGATCAAATTTGTGCACCAGAGTTTCTCGCCATTAAGAATGAACGCTGAGCCGTCTTGGGTCGGCTCGGCGCGCAAACTCATGTTTGCCGGATCGGAGCCGGCGTTCCATTCCGTCAATGCGAACGCGGAGATCTCGTGGCGCGCGACGCGGGGCAGATATTTCTTCTTCTGTTCCTCCGTGCCGAAAAGCAGCAACGGTTGCGGCACGCCGATCGATTGATGCGCCGAAACGAGCGCCGTGACATTTGCGTCCCAACTTCCGAGCAACATCGCCGCGCGTCCGTAATTGACCTGCGATAACCCCAGACCGTCGTACTGCTTTGGAATTTTCACGCCGAACGCGCCCATGGCGAAAAGATCGTCGATGTTCTTCTGTGGAATTTCGCCGGTGCGATCGATCTCGTCGGGATCGACATGCTCGCGCAGATAGGTTTCTAGCTTGCGCAAAAATTCTTCACCGGCGGCGCGATCTTCCGCGCTCTGCGCCGGACAGGGGTGAATTCGATTGAAATCGTAGCGGCCGATAAAAAGGTTGCTGGCGAAACTGCCGCGGTCCTCGAGCGGATCGCGCGCGGCTTCCGCCAGCTCGAGCGCTTCGCGCTGGCCCTTCGCCATCTTCGATGTGTCGATGACCATACGCGCCGGTTGTTCCGGCTTCGCGCTGGTTTCCTCAGCGATCTGCTTCTCCAGCGCTTCGAGCGGCGATTTCATATTACCCGGCTGTCACGTCGAGCGAAGTCGAGACATCTCTAATTTTTCCAACGAGTATCCAGAGATTCCTCGACTTCGCTCGGAATCACAGAAATGGAAGTTTGAGCGGCTGTCACTGTTCATAAAATCTTGTCTCGTCCCGGGCGCGCTTCTTCAGTATCTCGCATGGCAAGAATTTCTCTTCAGTCTGCGCCAGGCGTTCTAATTCCGCGACGACCTTCTTGAGTCCAAAATGTTCGGCAAAACGCAACGGCCCACCACGGAAGGGCGCGAAACCGGTTCCCAAAATCATTCCGTAGTCCGCGTCTTCCGGCAAATCGACGACTTTCTCCTCCACGCAACGCGCCGCTTCGTTCACCATCAGGAAGACAAGCCGGTGCGCGATGTCATCAGCTGTAGCCCCGACAAGTCGGGGTGACGCCGGCTGGCGTGTTGCTCCGCCTTCAATGCTGCCGGGGTCAACGCCCCCGGCTACAACTGGGCTGCGCCACGTTTGGATCCCTTCGTTAGGCGATTGCTGTTTACCCTCGTATTTGTAAAAGCCGGCACCCGTCTTGCGCCCAAGCATCTGGCCGTCACGCAACCAGAGCAGCACGGCCGAAACGTGATCGCGGCGTCCGTAAGCTTTCTCGAGCGTGTTGCCAATATCAACGGCAATATCGACGCCGATTTCATCGATCAACCGCAACGGTCCCATCGGCATCCCCCATTGCACCAGCGCGGTATCAATTTTGTCCGCTTCGAGCCCAGCTTCGAAAAGCTCAGCGGCGTCGAGCAAATATGGAAACAAAACGCGGTTGACTAGAAAACCCGGGCTGTCGCGCACGATCACCGGCAGTTTTCCGATTTGTCGCACGAAGGCCAGGCTCCGCTCGCGCGTCTCTTCTGATGTTTCCTTGGCAATAACAACTTCCACCAGTTTCATCCGGCTCACCGGATTGAAAAAATGCAATCCGATGACGTGCTCGGGCGAAACCGTCACATCGGCCAGCGCGCTGACCGGAAGCGCCGAAGTATTCGTGGCAACGATCGTTTTCGGGCCGGCTTCCATCGCCAGCTCGCGAAAAACTTCTTTTTTGACGCTCAACTTTTCCGAGGCGGCTTCGATCACGAATCGCACATCGCGCAACTCCATGGGAGCGGTCGAGCCACAAATCCGGGCGCGACCTTCTTTTGCTTTTTCCTCCGTTATCAAACCGCGCTTCACCGCGTCAGCGTAAATTTTTTCGACGTTCGCCAAACCGTGATCAATCTGTTCTCGCGCGATATCGCGCAAGATCACCGTGACACCGCGAGAGCTGAGCCATTGCGCAATGCCGGAGCCCATCACGCCAGCACCGATCACCGCCGCGTGTACGACTCTTTCAGCTGGCATTCTCGAAGATCCTTTCTTGTATTTCTCCGCCAAAAAGAAATTGCGGATCAGGTTTTGCGTCGATTCCGTCTTACCAAGATCGACAATCGTATCTAACTCGAACGCCAGCGATTGTTCCGCGGATGTGGACAGGCTTTTCTTGATCACTTCCAGTGCGGCGGCCGGCGCTGGATTGCGATCGCGCGGCGCGGGAATCTCCTGATCGAGCTTCGGCGCTGCAGATGGTTTGCGCTTTCCGGCGCGCAACTTTTCCCGGGCGCGATTGATCAGCTGATCGCGCGGCACAACTTCATCGACCAGCCCGATCTTCAAAGCCTCCTGCGCAGAATAAAGTTTCCCTTTCAAAATCACTTCGGCAGCTTTTTCGGCGCCGATCACGCGTGGAAGGCGCGTGCACCCGCCCCAGGCTGGAATGAGGCCAAGCGTCGTCTCCGGAAGACCAATCCGCGTCGCCGGATCGTCGGTCGCGACACGATAATCACAGGCAAGTGCGACTTCGTAACCGCCGCCGGCAGACGCCCCGTGAATGGCAGCGACCGATGGGATTTTCAAATCGGCGAGGCGACTAAAGATCCGCTGACCTTTCGCAATGAACGCGCGCATCTCGCCAGACTGCGATTGTTGCAACAGCGTCTTCAAATCCGCGCCGGCGATGAAGATCGATTTCTTCGCCGAGGCGATGATCAATCCGCGCAAGGAGGCGTCGCTCTCAACGAAATCGAGACGTTCATTGAGCTCATCGAGCGTGGCGGCGTCGAAAATATTCGCGCCCGATTCGGGTCGATCGAAGGTCAGCGTGCAAATATGGTCGTCATCAACCTCGCGCCTAATCATTGGAGCTGTGGCAACTGCCGGCATAGAAATTATCTTGGTGCTTTTTCCAGGTAATTCCAAGCGGAGACGCAATCCGCCTGAACAATAGTTAGAAATTCCTCGACTTCGCTCGGAATGACAAGCGGCAGTTTGCGGAGGATGACGAGGCAGTTTCCGGCAAATGCCGTTCCTGAGCCGTTGCTTCTTGCAAGGCACGGTGTTAAAACTCGGCGGCAGCCGCGCGAGAACAACTGTTTATGGTTGGCAAAATTTTAGAACCGGAAATCAGGAGCTTGATCGAGGCCCGCAATTTTGCGGCGTTGCGCGAATTATTTCGTGAATGGCCGCCGGCCGATGTTGCCGAAGTCATTCTTGATTTGCCGGACGACGAACAGGTCATCATCTTTCGCGTTCTGCCGCACGCGCTGGCGGCGGATGTTTTCGAATATCTCGATTTTGACGCGCAACAGAAACTGCTCCGCGCGATGGCTCACGAGCAGGTCGCGGCGATCCTGAATGAAATGTCGCCCGACGATCGCACGGCGCTGCTCGAAGAATTACCAAGCGCAGCGGCGCGGCAGGCGATTCGATTACTCACGCCGGAGGAGCGCCGCGTCGCGACCGCGCTGCTTGGCTACCCGGAAGACAGCGTTGGCCGTTTGATGACGCCTGACTTTATCGCGGTGAAGGAAGATTGGACCGTGCAACAAGTGCTCGATTACATCCGCGAACACGGGCAGGACAGCGAGACGCTCAATGTGATTTACGTCGTCGATGACCGCGGCAAACTGATCGACGACATCCGGATGCGCGAGTTTCTGCTGAAGCCGCTCACCTCACCGGTTCGCGATTTGATGCAAAAAACTTTTGAGGCCTTGAATGTGACCGATTCACAGCAAGACGCGCTCAACACGTTTCGGAAATACGATCGCACGGCCCTCCCGGTGGTTGATTCGAGCGGGGTGGTTGTCGGCATTGTGACGATCGACGACATGCTCGACGTTGCCGAAGCAGAAGCGACTGAGGACATCCAGAAATTCGGTGGCATGGAGGCTCTGGAGGAACCGTACATGCGGATTCCCCTCTGGCGCATGGTGCGCAAACGGGCCGGCTGGCTGGTAATTTTGTTTCTGGGAGAAACGTTGACCGCGACCGCGATGGCAAATTATCAAGCAGAACTGGCAAAAGCGCTGGTCCTTGCGTTGTTTCTGCCGCTGATCATTTCAAGCGGCGGTAACTCCGGCTCACAAGCGTCCACTTTGATGATTCGCGCCATGGCGCTTGGCGAAGTAACACTCCATGATTGGTGGCGAGTGATGCGCCGTGAATTGCAGGCTGGTCTTTCGTTAGGCGCTATCCTCGGAGCGATTGGTGTCGCGCGCGTCGGCGCATGGGCAATCGTGGGAGAACAATATTTCCACCAACAGCCGTATGGTGCGCATTGGCCGCTGATCGCGCTCACAGTCGGTATCGCACTTGTCGGCGTCGTGCTATGGGGAACGCTCTCCGGATCCATGCTTCCCTTCATCCTGCGCAGAGTCGGTGCTGATCCTGCAGCGTCTTCCGCCCCATTTGTCGCAACGCTGGTCGATGTGACCGGCTTAATCATTTATTTCAGCATAGCGTTGGTCATTATGCGCGGCGTAATGCTGTAGGACGGCTTGCCAGTTCTGGGATTGCCGAGATCAACGCGCTCGGCTACAACTGAGGCAGGGATGTTCTCGATCCAAAAGCTCATCGGAGGCGACGGAAAGTTTTACGATCTGCTGGAGGCGAGCGCGCAGCAGGCCGACAGCAGCGTACATCATTTGGTCGGGCTGCTGGAAAAACTTCAACAGAATGAGACGCCGGAAAACCTCGAGGAGTTTGCGCACAGCCGACGCGAAGACAAACGCATCACACAGGAATTGACTGAGCAGCTTTCAAAAACGTTCGTCACGCCGCTGGAGCGCGAGGACATCCAGGAACTGGCGGCTGCCCTTTATAAGATACCGAAAACCGTAGAAAAAATTGGCGAACGCATTTTGATCTGCCCTGAGGATTTGCGCGGACAAAGTTTTCAAAAGCAGGTTGAGTTGCTCGATCAGGCCGCCGAAACGGTGCTGGCGATGGTGAAACAATTGCGCAAAGGCATCGACGCCGACACAGCTCGAGAAATGAACGCCAGGCTCCAGGGCATCGAAGGCGACGCGGACAAGCTGGAACTGGATCGGCTTCGCGATCTTTTTCAGGGCAAATACGAGCCGAAACAGGTCATCTTTCTGCACGATCTTTACAACCTTTTGGAGAGAGTGATCGATCGCTGCCGCGACGCCGGGAATATTATCCTGCAAGTGGCGCTCAAGTATTCGTAGAACCCGTCTTACAAATGGCGTTGTCATGTTGAGCCCTTCGATTTCGCCCAGGACAGGCTTCGCGAAACGTCTCGGTTCGTCTCCGCGCGCGATCAATCCAGAAATGGCCAGAGATTCTTCGCTTCGCTCAGAATGACATTATTGGCAAACTAATCGCGTGCTCACGCTCATTTCTGTCCTTCTTGCGGCGATCATTTTCGAATACAGCAACGGCTTTCACGACGCCGCGAACGCGATTGCCACCGTGGTCTCCACGCGGGTACTGACTCCGCGCAAGGCCATTGCAATGGCTGCGTTTTTCAACCTCACCGGCGCCCTGTTTGGTGGCGCCGTTGCTTCGACGATCGGCAAAGGACTCGTGGACACCGACATCGTCACAATGACGACCGTGCTTTGCGCGGTGATCGCTGCGTTTGTGTGGAACATCACGACGTGGTGGTTTGGTTTGCCTTCCAGTTCGAGTCATGCACTGATCGGTGGCTTGTGCGGCGCAGCACTCGCTGCCGCGCGTGGCAATTGGTCGGTGATAAAATGGAACGCCGGTGTGTGGCCAAAAGTTGTTGTGCCCATGATCATCTCGCCATTCGCCGGATTCATTTTTGGCGGGCTTCTGATGTTTTTGCTTTTTGTAGCGTTACATCGCTTTACGCCGCACTTTATCCATTCTCTCTTCGGCAAACTCCAAATCTTCAGCGCAGCTTGGATGGCGCACAGCCATGGCACGAATGACGCGCAGAAAACGATGGGCATAATTACGCTCGCGCTGTTCACCGGGACCAAAGCTGGCAGCTTCGATCATTTGCCTGGCTGGCTGGATTTTCTTAAGACGCCAGTTTTTGCTTTGCCAAAATGGGTAATCGTTTTGTGCGCCGTGACGATGGCGGTAGGAACCGCTGCCGGTGGCTGGCGCATCATTCGCACGCTCGGCCATCGAATGGTGAAATTGCAGCCGGTGCACGGATTCGCGGCAGAAACAACGGCCGCACGTGGTCGAGCGAATCATCTGGGCGTGGCTTTTTACTCTGCCGGCGAGCGGACTGATTGGTTACGCGCTCGCACGCGCGGCCGCAGCGCTGTGACTTTCGCGTATTACGAGGGTTCCCTAGTTACCTATTGGATGGTTAGTGGGGTCGTCAGGATGCATCTTCGCATCGCGAACTCCTCGTCGATACGCAGCAGGAACTAATGGGATGAAAACAACAAGCCAAGCTGCAAAAAGTGGTACGCCTGAGTCGGCCGTGTTGTGCGTGAGCCGCTGGAATAGTGCACCTATGGTCGCAGCGCCTGCCACTGCAACAAAACCGCTGAATATAAGCTTCCCAATTGAGGCTCGTTGCCAATCAGGAAGACGAGGCCTTCGTTGCTCTGTGTGAGGGGTCGTCCGTTCAGGGCTCTAGTCAGACAGGGTTAACGGCTAAGCACCTACCGAACAACGTTACAGGAAAACAACTTTCTCCGGCGAGCTATTTCTTAATCGCCACCCAGTCGTCGCGCGCGTGAATGGCCGGGCGCGCCCTACAATTTATCTAAACCTTCGATTACTTTCTCCATGGCGCTGACCACGAGGGTGAACCGATCGTAATCGAGCTTGTCGGGTGTGTCGCTCGATGAGTGATAATACGGATAGCGAAACGGCGCGGTGTCGGTGACCATGATACCGGGGTAACCCTGACGCCAGAATGACCATTGATCCGACCAACTGACACCTGGAATGAATCCGGGAAGTGCTGCGCCTTCGGATGGAAGCTTTGCATGTTTACGGAAGAGCGCGACTACGCTACGAAGCAGAGCGCGCGAAGGAACGTTGCTGACGAACCCGATGAAGTTGCCGACTTTGGGGTAAAAAAGACCCAGTCCCGGCGACGGGTAAGTTTGCGAATGCGGCGCATCGGAAAAGTAACCGATCGTTTCGAGACTGATCATGGCGGAGATTTTGTCGCCGCGCGCCTTGCATCTGCCGGCGTAAATAAAGCTGCCCATTTCATCCGATAAAAAATAAGGCGGCTCCTCATTCACAAATGCGACAAACCGCAATGTGTGTTCTAGCTTTCTGCCGGCAAAGCGTTTCGCTAAGGCGAGCGTTGCAGCCACGCCGGTGCCGTTGTCGTTTGCGCCGGGCGAGCCAAATACCGAGTCGTAATGCGCGCCGATTAAAAGAATCTCGGGACGAGCGCCGGAAATTTCCGCTTCGATATTGTGACAGGCTTGCCCGTGCACGTCGTAACTGTCGCGACGCATTCGCAGACCGGCGTGTGAAAAAGAATCTTCGATAAAATCGGCGGCGGCATTGAGCTGCGCGTAATGCCACATGTTTCGTTCGCCGATTTCTCCAGCCAGCTTTTGCACATTGGCGCGAAGCTCTTCGCGCAATCCAACTTCGTCGGGCGATAGCGGTGCTGCGTTCGGAATACTTTTGCCCGGCATTCTCATTCCAAACCACCAAAGTAACGCCAAAACCGCGGCGACAGCGATGGTAATGCGCAGCGCGCTGAAAAGAAGCGAACGCCACACAACGGGAACGCGTCTCCTCGCTTACGCGATTTTTCTGCGGAACCGCAGTGCGCAGAGAATGAACAGCAGGTTCGACATCACGATCAGGACAAT
>QHPG01000166.1 GCA_003219005.1 Verrucomicrobiota bacterium | reverse complement strand
CGGTAGAACCGGCAACCAGAAGAACCCTAAATGCGAACCTTAACAGAAAGATTCATATGTTGGACATTATCATTGGTTTAATCAGTGGCGCCGTTGGTGGCAATGTCGCCGGCGCGGCGATGAAGGAAAATAGTCTGGGCACAATAGGCAACTCCATAGCGGGCATCGTCGGGGGGGGTGCCGGTGCGGGCATCCTTCAAGCTTTGGGAATTGGCGTGACCGGAGGAGGAGGCGCCGATTTGCAAAGTATCATCAGCAGTGTCGCGGGTGGTGGAGTAGGCGGAGCCGTCATCATGGCAGTCATTGGATTCATCAAAAACGCGATGGTAAAAAAATAACGTTTTTGTGGTCACGACCTTCATCGGCCGGCAGAAATTCTGAATGGTCACCAGAGGTGCTCGTCCTCCGGGTGCATCCGGAATTTCTGGCAAAGGCAAAGCTGCCTCCAAAGCTCGCAGGCAAAAACATCTGGGAAGAACGCTTCGAAGACATCCGCAATTTCGAGCAGTACCGCCAGAAATGGGATCGTAGTGTGCAAATTCTTTCTCCACGTTTCAAAAAAAAGAACAGAAACGGCGATTCCTTGATGGAATCGAAGACCCACTGAAAAATTGGAAGTTCTCGTCCAATGACGCCAACGAGCGCGACTATTGGGATGATTACATGAAGGCTTACGAAGAAATGATTCAGGAAACTGCGACCAAGCACGCGCCGTGGTACGTGGTGCCGGCGAACAATAAATGGTTTACCCGCGTCGTCGTTGCAGGAGCAGTGATCGACGCTCTCGCCTCACGCGATCTTGCATATCCAGACGTGGACGAATCAAAACTGAAGGAGCTGGCTGCAGCGAAAAAGAAGTTGTTGAGTAAATAGCGCTCGCCGTTACGCATGAGACCAAGGAGCGGTATCGTTTTACTTGTATCGCCTCAGTTAACACGTTTACGGCTTGCTGTTGGTGGGGCTCGTTGCTAAGAACTTTTTTGTGACCGACACAAGCTCAGTAGCGGCGGAAGAGATCGTCTGGCGCGGCACGTCGTCGCAATGGAAAAATTTCGGGGTCTATCTTTCATGCGGTCTTTTTTGCTGGCTCCTCGTTCCTATTTTCTTCGCGCTAGCCCGTTATCTCCAAACAAAATGCAAAGTTTTTGAGCTAACGACTCAGCGCTTAAAAATCACGTCTGGCGTGTTTACAAAAACCACCGAGACGCTGGAATTATATCGGGTGAAGGACATCGAAACGCAGCAACCGTTTCTTTCACGATTGGTCGGCATTGAAAATGTCCAGATGACTACATCAGACGCGTCGTCGCCATTTGTTTTGATCGAAGCTGTGCCGTCGAGCGTTGGCTTCGCGGACAAATTGCGCAATCAGGTCGAGATCATTCGCCAGCAAAAACGGGTGCGTGAGATCGACATCGAATAGGAAAACGCTTTATCCAGCGTAGGTCTAAAGTCCAATACACAAACCGGCTCGCTTCCAACCAAATTGGTGATCGTTGGAAAGCAGAAATAGGGAACTGAGTGCGCGCTTCAGTGTCTCGACAAAGCGAACTGTGCGACTTATACAACGAGGAAAAAGACAATGAATTGTGAAGCACAAAAAATAGTCATCCAATCTGCCCCAAACCCACGGCGCCGTCGCTGCGGGCGTCTAGCTCCAGTGATCGCCTTTGCCTGTCTCGCGTTGCCAGCTCGCGCGCACGCGTCGATTTTTCACGGGGAGACGCTCGACTCAATCGCCAACGGCATTTCGTGGGTCGTGCTCATCATTGCGCCGATTATTGGCATCGCCGCTTTCTGGCTCGTCCATATCCTGCCGGAAAAGATTGCCCATAAGAAAAAACATCCACAGACCAGGGCGATTCAGTGCCTCTGCCTGCTCTCGCTTTGCTTTGGCGGGCTGCTCTGGCCAATTGCGTGGCTCTGGGCTTACACCAAGCCGGTTCTGCACAAAATGGCTTACGGTACCGATGTGGATGAATCGCTCAGCCACGTTGGCCACGAGGTGACGGAGGAGGACAACGAAATCGAAAAGCTCCGAACTCGGATTGCGGAACTCGAAGCGAAACGCAGCTCAGTGAGAGACAAGGTTTAATGGAACTCATTCTCCTTATCATCTACTCGGTCATCGTCTGGCTGATCTTTTTCAAGTTCAAGCTCCTGCCCTGGAACATCACCAGCCAGGTAATTGTCGTCACCATCCCGATCATCGCGCTTACGATTCTGATTTTGTTTATGAACATCGTGTGTCCGTCGTCGTCCGACGTGCGGGCGCAAAATTATGTAATCCCGATAGTGCCGCGTGTGACCGGTCAAGTGACCGAAGTGCCGATCGAGCCAAATCGGCCGATCAAAAAAGGCGATGTTCTTTTCAAGATCGACCCAGTGCCTTTCGAGGCGGCGGAAAAAGCCGCCGACGCCACGCTGCGCGGAGCGAAGGATCAACTCAACAACGCCACGAACAAAAAAGCCTCTCTGACCCCGCGGATCGACCTGGCGAAAAAACGTGTCGAACAGTTCACGACGCTCGCTGCAGCCGGGGCCGGGAAGCGGGCCGACCTTGAGCAGGCGCAAAGCGATCTCGGCAATCTCCAGAGCGAATTCCTTGCCGCCGATGCGACGGAGTCGCAAGCCAAAGCGCAGATTAGCAAGTCGGAAGCGGATCTGATCAATGCGAAATTCGATCTCGACGGCACGACGCACCTCGCGCCGGCCAATGGCCGCGTAGCGAATCTCGCACTGCGCCCCGGCGTGCGTGCGACACAGTTTGCGACCATGCCGGTGATGAGCTTCATCGAGGAGGATAACCCGTGGTTGCTCGCTTTTTATCGGCAGAACGAGTTGCGCTATGTCGAGCCCGGCGACGAGGCAGAAATCCACATGGAGACGTATCCAGGTCGCATCATTAAATGTACGGTGGATTCCATCCTGTGGGCTACCGCACAAGGGCAGATGCCGATCAGCGGGAACTTGCAAAATACATTACCGGTAGCCGCACCGGAACAGCGCATCGCGGTACGCCTCGTCCTTGCGCCTAAGGACCGCGATCTTTTCCTCGCTGCTGGCGCGCGGGGCGCAGGCGCCATTTACACGGAGCATGGCAAAATGATTCATATCGTCCGCAAGGTCTTCTTGCGAGTCTCGGCGAAGCTGGACTGGTTTGTTTTCAAGCTCCACTAGGACCCGCCGACATGAATAGCCGAGTCCTTTTGGGCGCTGCGTGCCTCACACTCGTCAGCTGCGCGCTTAAGCATCCGCCGTTTGGCGCGGATATCATGCCGGAATCGGCTCGCGCGCAAATCCCGGGAAGGTGGGCCGGGCCGCATCGCAGCGGAGCCGTGGTGCCGAACTGGATTCGTACCTTCCACGATCCGGAGCTGACGGCGCTCGTTGCAGACGCTGTCGAGCGAAATCCGGACCTCAAGGCCGCCGCCGCGCGCGTTGAAGCGTCGCGCGCTGCTGTGCGCATTGCTGCAGCATCGCTCTATCCGCGGATCGCGATGAAGGGACTGGGCGAGCGCCAGGGGCAGCATCTTAGCGGCGACCTCGGCCGCGGTATCAATCCCCCCGACTTCGGTGGCTCGGGAACTGAGAACAGCGGCGGCGCCGGTCTGGACACCAGCATGGACGAAACATCACAGCGCTGGGTTTATGGCCTCGCTAGCGGCGCAGCATGGGAGGCCGACGTGTGGGGCCGCATTCGCTCGAAAAAAGCTGCTGCCAAGGCTGAAAGCGAGGCGCTGGAAGCCGACTACGAATTTGCCCGGCAATCGCTCGCCGCCGCCGTGGCGCGCGCGTACTTCACCACCATCGAGGCAGCACAACAGGAAGCCAACGCGCAGGAAACGCTCAACATCTATCAGGAATATTCAAAACTGACCGATGTGCAAAAAACGCAGGGGTTCGCGAGCGATTTCGACGTGTCGCAGATCACCTCGCGCACCGCCAGTGCGCAGGAGGCGCTCTACACTGCGCAGCAGGCGCGGGCACAGACAATCCGCGCGATCGAAGTTGTCACCAGCCGATATCCGGCCGGCAAATTTGACGTGCGACGTTCCTTCCCCGATCAACCGAAAGCCGTGCCCGCCGGTCTGCCCGCGCAGATTCTCGAACGCCGGCCGGACCTCATCGCGAGCGAGCGCCGCTTCGCCGCCGCCTTTCATCGCGTGAATGAGGCTCGCACGGCACGCCTGCCACGCTTTGTGCTCAGCGCCACAAGCGGACTCGGAACAGCGCAACTTGATTCTGTCGGCACGCTCGATGCCGTCGTCTGGAGTTTCGCGGCCGGGGTCACTCAACCGATTTTCTTCGGCGGTGAGCTCCAGGCTGCGCAAGATCTCCGCACTGCCGAGCAAAAAGCTGCCGCCGCGAGCTACGTGGGCGCCGCGTTGCGCGCGTTCGAAAACGTAGAAGACGCTCTGGCCGGCGATTACTATCTGCGCAAACGCGAGGGCGCCCTGGCCGAGGCGGTTTCGAGCAGTGGCGAGTCAGTGAAGCTCGGCGGAAAGCAGCTCGAGCAGGGCCAGATCGACATGTTCACCGTCTTGCGTCTCTCAGGGGAAAATCTCGCCGCGAAAGTCCAATTGACTCAAATCCGTGCTTCCCGCCTCCGCGAACGCGTAAACTTGTACCTGGCTCTGGGAGGTGATTTTGAGGGAACTGGCGCCCCGGGGAAATGAACTTCTCGAAACCAACATAAGAGCATTAGCTAATGCGCACGATTACTAACAACTATCGAGATGCTCATCTCTTAAACCTGGGCTCCGGCGGCGACCGCGGCCCTTATCTCGTGACTCAAACGGGCGCTGCCCCCAACGATTCATTAGCAAAGGAACGAATGTTTGTGTTACGCCCTGATGGACGCTGGGTTGATTTCAATGCTTACGCATGCCAGGGCAAACCCGAAGCCATGGACGAGATCGTTTTTTCCACCACGACAGAAGTGATGGCGATGTTCGGTAAATTGCTCGGCCGCCCGCAGGTGCTCGACCTGCCGATTGATGAGGCGGGACTTAAGGCGTGGCTGGAGCGTCAGAAAAGCGGCGACACCTTGCAAGCGGCTCGCGGCTGGGCAGTCGGATACCAGGAGCGGCATCGCAAAAAGCGACGTGGCTAAAGCGACTCGAGACTATGGGCAAGGAGATTGCCGCGACGAAAGAGACCGCGCTCGGTTTAGGACCGACTGGTTTTGAATCAACCACCACCGGTCCGCCGTTGGTAATATAAATATGTTTCCGGCCTTAACATGGCTACGCGCCTACCAACCCAAGTGGCTGCGGGCAGATTTAATCGCCGGTGTTACTCTCGCGGCCTATCTAATGCCCGCTGGGCTAGCCGATGCTTCGCTTGCTAATCTGCCTCCAGAAGCGGGCCTTTATGCCTGTCTCTTCTCCGGTCTTGTTTTCTGGTTGTTTTGCAGCTCGCGGCACACAGCTATCACGGTCACATCTGCTATCTCGGTGCTTGTAGGAGCATCGCTCGGCGATCTCGCTGGAGGCGACCCCGCACGATTTTGGGCTCTAGCGTCGTGCACGGCTTTGATTGTCGGCGCGTTGGGTTTCATCGCGTGGCTGGCCAAGGCAGGAGTAATAGTGAACTTCATTTCTGAAAGTGTCCTCGTCGGATTCAAATGCGGTATCGCTCTTTTTATAGCCAGCACGCAGTTGCCGAAGCTCTTCGGATTCAAAGGATCCCATGGCGATTTTTGGGAACGCTCGGGCTACTTCTTTTCCCACCTGTCTGAAACAAACATGGCGTCCCTCCTGCTCGGTCTCGCGACGCTCACGCTGTTACTGTTAGGCAAACGATTTCTCAAGAACAAGCCGGTGGCCCTGTTCGTCGTAATCGCCGGCATTATTGCAGCCGCGAGCATGGATCTCGGCAGCCTGGGCGTGAAACTCCTGGGCCAGGTGCCACAGGGGCTACCGCCATTTGGACTTCCAGCAATTCACGTGTCAGACCTGAACGACCTGCTGCCCCTGGCGTTGGGTTGTTTTCTTCTGGGCATGGTGGAAACGGCCGCTCTTGGTCGCATGTTCGCGGTGAAGCACGGCTATCGTTTCGACGCTAATCAGGAACTGCTTGGCATCGCGGGCGCAAACGTCATGGCCGGACTGGGCCACGGTTTTCCTGTAAGCGGCGGGATGTCACAGTCGCTCGTAAACGAAAGCGGCGGCGCGCGCACGCCGTTGTCGGGCTTCATCGCTGCCCTGCTAATGCTGTTAATCGTGTTATTTGTGTCCGGTGCCCTGCGCTATCTGCCGCAGCCCGTCCTCGCAGCTATTGTGCTTATGGCGGTAACGGGTCTGTTCAACGTAACAGCACTCAGGCATTTCTGGCGCGCAGACCGGACTGAGTTCGTAGTGGCTATCGCTGCGTTGTTAGGCGTGCTTGGGTCTGGTTTGTTACGTGGCGTGCTCATCGGCGCGATCATTTCGCTGGTGCAACTTCTGCGGCGTGCGTCGCGGCCGCATGTCGCGTTCCTCGGCCGCATTCCAGGGGCGCGGCGATTCTCCGACATGGCGCGCCATCCAGACAACGAAGCTGTTCCCGGCGCGCTTCTCTTCCGCACCGAAGCCAGCCTCCTGTACTTCAATGCCGATTATGTGCGGGATACGGTCATGAAACGGGTTGGCGAGATCGGCGACGGCCTGCGAGTGGCGATTTGCGATCTCTCAACCTCCCCGCATGTGGATCTAGCCGGCGCAGAAATGCTAGCGGGTCTCTACGACGCACTCGCAGCGGTGAATGTGCGTCTGCAAATTGTCGAAGCCCGTGCTTCCGTGCGCGATCGGCTGCACGCCGAAAGAGTGGAGGACAAAGTCGGCCGCATAGGAAGATTTAAGTCTCTGGCTGATGCCGTCGATGATTTCTTGAATTCAAATCAGAAAGCGTAATAACCGTGTGATCACGAAGGTATTAATTGCCTCATGGCTTGTAGCGACGACCGTGACAATTCACGCCGCCGGTCTGGGCATGGTATTAAGCCACGTGTCGCGCTCTACCGTGCGGCCGGCGGATACACGCTTCTGGCCAATTACATGGCTGCTAATTCGTATCGCATGGTTGCTGATTGTCTTTCACCTGCTTGAGGTCGCGGTCTGGGCGTTGTTTTTCTGGTGGGAGAACTGTATGCCGGACCTCGAGTCGTCGTTCTATTTCTCCGGCATTACCTATCTCACCATCGGTTACGGGGATTTGGTATTGCCGAAAGAATGGCGACTGTTCGGACCGATCGAAGGATTGACCGGTATTCTAATGTGCGGCTTGTCCACGGCGCTTTTCTTCGCTGTGGTCAGCAAAAGAATTTTGCTGCGCATGGGCGGCAAGGAAACAGGTCTCACGGAATGAGCGTGCGATCTGATCCGCCGGCTGCGTCAAATCAAGAACCGCGGGAAAAGAAAAAGTGGGTCGAGCCTGTAGCAGCCTTGCTTATGGCGCTGGCGACACTAAGCACGGCTTGGTGCTCATATCAGTCAGCGGCGTGGACTCGAAAGAGTAATCGGCTGATGAATGAATTTAACACGCTGGAACGCAGGGCGGGTGTACTGACGATCCAGGGAATGCAACAGACGACGATTCACGTCGCGATGTTCATGGAGTTGCTTGCTGCGCAACAAGCGGGCAACGAGAAGTTGGTGAACTTTTACGTTGAACGTTTTCCGCCCGACATGCGCAAAGCTTACGACGCATGGATGGAGCAGAAGCCTTTGGAAAACCCAAATGCGGAGCCGCATCCATTTGTGCCGAAGCTCTATGAACCGCCGGGGACGCGCGAAGCCGCTGATGCGAATGCCAAGGCTGCGACCAGTCAGCAGCAAGCCGGCATTGCAGGCAGCGTTTCCGGCCAGTACCTCGCGAATACCGTTTTGTTTGCCACAGTGCTTTTCTTCGCCAGTGCGTCGGGAAAGTTTGAGCAGCGCAGGGTGCGTCTGGTCGCTTTCGCTTTCGCTACGGCGGTATTCGTGTTTGCGGTCGTGCGGACGGCGATGTTGCCGCTATAATGTAAAATGCGAGGTCGCCTGGGGAGAAACTAACGTCGGAAGCAAAGTTTGAGCGATGCCAATTAAAAAAGAAAAACAAAAGCAACATGCTTCACGAAACGTCAGCGAGGACGATCATATGAATTCACCCGAGGCAGTCCGCACCGGTCTGACGGTGGACGAAATCAAACGCGCATTCCGCGACAATCTCTGCTGCGGACTTGGCCGGATCGAGCGCTACGCGACAAAGCACGATCTTTACGTCGCGCTCGCGCTAACTGTCCGTGACCGGCTCTTCCAGCGCGCCGTAGAAAGCATGCAAACCTACGGCGGAGCCGACGCGCGCCGGGTCGCATATTTGTCGGCGGAATATTTGCCCGGGCCGCATCTTGCGAACAATCTGCTCAATCTCGGCATCACTGAGGTGACGCGTGAGGCGTTGCGCGAGCTTGGCTACGATCTCGATGAGATTGTCGCGCAAGAGGAGGAGCCCGGCCTTGGCAACGGCGGACTTGGCCGGCTCGCATCATGTTACATGGATGCGCTTGCGTCGGTTGAAGTGCCGGCGATCGGCTACGGCATCCGCTACGAGTTTGGGATTTTCGATCAAATCATCCGCGACGGCTGGCAATGCGAGATCACGGACAAATGGCTGCGCAACGGCAACCCGTGGGAAATCGCGCGCCCCGAGATCAAGTATCCGATAAAATTTGGCGGACGCACGGAAACATTCACTGACAAGCAGGGCGACTCTCGCGTGCGCTGGATTCCAGAGACCGAAGTGAAGGGTGTGGCCTACGACACTCCGATCGCGGGGTACCGCGTCGGCACCTGCGACATCCTGCGCCTGTGGAAAGCCGAAGCCGTCGAGTCGTTCGACTTCGCTGCGTTTAATCATGGCGATTACTATCGCGCGGTACAGGACA
The DNA here is from genome assembly GCA_003219005.1 of Verrucomicrobiota bacterium. Lineage (GTDB taxonomy): Bacteria > Verrucomicrobiota > Verrucomicrobiia > Chthoniobacterales > UBA10450 > Udaeobacter. Next base: position 13,454 of record QHPG01000166.1, on the reverse strand, counting down.
AGTTGGTGTCAGAGAACATCACGAAGGTTCTTTATCCCAATGACGAGGTCGATGTTGGCAAAGAGCTTCGGCTCAAGCAGCAGTTCTTTTTCGTCAGCTGCTCACTGCAAGACATGCTGCGTATTCATGCGCTGCTCGGCGGCAAACCCGCGACGTTTCATGAAAAATGGGCGGTGCAGCTTAACGACACACACCCGGCGATAGCAGTTGCCGAGCTGATGCGACTGCTCGTGGATGAGCACGGACTTGGCTGGGATGAAGCCTGGCTGGTGACGCGCGCGACGTTCGCCTACACAAATCATACGTTGCTGCCCGAGGCGTTGGAAAAATGGACAGTCGAACTTTTCGGCTCATTGCTCCCGCGGCATCTCGAAATCGTGTACGAGATTAATCGCCGTTTTCTCGATGAAGTACGCGAAGAATTCCCGGCGGACGACGCCCGGCTGGCGCGACTCTCGCTCATCGATGAGACCGGCCCGCGCTACGTGCGCATGGCGCATCTCGCGTGCGTCGGCAGTCACACGATCAACGGCGTCGCGCAACTTCACTCCGAGTTGCTGAAGCAAACCGTGCTGCGCGATTTTGCGGAACTGTGGCCGAAGAAATTCTGTAACGTGACCAATGGCGTTACGCCGCGCCGCTGGGTGGCCGTCAGCAACCCGGGTCTCACGCAGCTGATCACGTCGAGCATCGGTGACGGCTGGCTGCGCGACCTCGGTCAGCTTCGCAAGCTTGAACCGCTGGCTGATGACGCAAACTTTCAGCAGCAGTGGCGTGACGTGAAACTCGCGAACAAACGCCGGCTCGCCACGATCATCAAGGACCGTACCGACATCGCAGTTGCGCCGGAGTCGCTCTTTGATGCGCTGGTAAAGCGCATCCACGAATACAAACGGCAACATCTCGCCGCGTTGCACATCATCACGCTGTATCTGCGACTGCGACGCCATCCACAGGCAGATGTGCCCGCGCGCACGTTTTTCTTCGGCGGCAAAGCGGCGCCTGGTTATTTCCTGGCCAAGCGCATTATCAAACTCATTAACGCTGTGGGAGAAATCGTAAACACCGATCCGATTGTGCGCGACCGGCTCAAGGTCGTCTTCTTCCCGGACTTCAACGTGAAGAACGCGCATTTCGTTTATCCTGCGGCCAATCTATCGGAGCAGATTTCTACCGCAGGCAAGGAGGCCAGCGGAACCGGCAACATGAAGTTTGCTCTTAACGGCGCGCTCACCATCGGCACGCTCGACGGCGCAAACGTCGAAATCCGGGAAGAAGTCGGCGCAGAAAATTTTTTCCTCTTTGGCCTCAACGCGAAGGAAGTTGAGGAGTTAAAGGCGCGCGGCTACCGGCCACGAGACTACTACGAGCAAAACAAGGTGTTGCGAGAAGTCATCGATTTCATCGCCAGCGGTGCACTTGGCCGCGGCGACGTTGAGTTGTTCCGCCCGATCGTCGACAATCTCCTCGACCACGATCCGTTTCTATTGCTCGCGGATTACCAGGCGTACATCGACGCGCAGGATCGAGTAAGCGCGCTCTGGCGCGATCCACGCGAATGGACACGCAAGTCGATTCTCAACACTGCGCGCATGGGCAAATTCTCATCGGACCGCTCGATCCGCGATTACTGCGACCGCGTCTGGAACATTAAGCCTGGACAATAAACAGCCATGACCACTCTGCCGACAGCGGTGTTCGACACCAAGTCTTACGACCGCGAATCACTTCAACGCGGCGTCTCGAACGCCGAGATTGAATGGCGTTTCATGGATTGGCGGCTCTCCGCGGAAACCGCGGCGTCCGCGAGCGGGGCGCGAGCGGTCTGTATTTTCGTAAATGATCGCGCCGATCGACCATGTCTCGAAGCGCTCGCTTCGTTAGGCGTGAAACACATTGCGCTTCGCTGCGCAGGCTACAACGGCGTCGATGTCGAGGCCGCCACCGAGCTCGGGCTTGCGGTCACACGCGTCCCGGCCTACTCGCCTTACGCGGTAGCGGAGCACGCAGTTGCTCTGCTCCTCGCGCTCAATCGCAAAATTCCGCGCGCGAGCAACCGCGTTCACGACTTAAATTTTTCGCTCAACGGCTTGGTCGGTTTCGATCTCCACGGCAAGACAGCCGGGATTTTCGGCACCGGTAAAATCGGACGTGTGGCCGCGCAAATTCTGCGCGGGTTTGGAATGCAAGTTCTGGCTTTCGATCTGTTTCCATCCCACGAATGGGCGAAGCAGCATGGCGTGGAGTACACTGATGCCCGGACGCTAGCGGGCCAGTGTGAAGTGATTTCGCTACACACGCCGCTAACACCCGAGACGTACCACATCATCCGCCGGGAGACGCTAGAGCTGATGAAGCCGGGCACGATCCTGATCAACGTCAGCCGCGGCGCACTCATCGACACGACGGCGCTGATCGAAGCATTGAAGTCCGGTCGGCTTGGCGGAGTGGGGCTCGATGTGTATGAAGAAGAAGAGGGCGTTTTTTTTGAAGATCTTTCAGGACAGATTTTGCAGGACGACGAACTGGCCCGCTTGCTTACGTTTCCTAACGTTCTGATCACGGCACATCAGGCTTTCCTCACTCAGGAGGCTCTCTCCGAAATCGCGCGCGTAACTGTGGCAAACCTCATTGCATTCGACACGGGCCAGCCTTTTCTCGCTGGAACAACATTGAACGCGCAACCACAACCAGAGTGAGAAATGCACTGATGGGAGCCAGAAACTCCAACCCAAAATAAATTAGCAATATGCCAATCGCCGACTACAAAACCTATTGCTCGATACTCGACCGGGCGCGCTCTGGAGGCTACGCCCTTCCCGCCGCCAACGTCACATCACTCACTACCGCCAATGCCGTTTTGCGCGGACTTGCCGAGAGCACAGCCGACGGCATCATTCAGATTTCCACGGGCGGCGGCGCATTCGCGTCCGGCACGACCGTCAAGGACTCTGCGCTTGGCGCGATAGCGATCGCGGAGCACGTCCATCGAGCCGCGGAGCGTTATCCGATCTACGTCGCGCTGCATACCGACCACTGTTTGAAAGACAAACTGGACAAATTTGTTCTTCCCCTTGTTGCCGAAACGGAGAAGCGCCGCGCGGCGGGGCGACCGAATCTTTTTACCGGACACATGTTCGACGGCAGCAATCTTTCGCTGCAGGAAAACCTCGATATTTCCGCGAAGCTGCTCGAGCGCTTTGCGAAGAACGAGCTCGTGCTGGAAATCGAGACCGGCGCGGTCGGCGGTGAGGAGGATGATGTCGTCGGTGACCACGCGGCCAAGCTTTACACAACGCCCGAGGACACGCTCGAAGTCGCGCGCCGGCTCAACCCGATCGGTGGGCGTTACCTGCTCGCAGCAACGTTCGGCAACGTCCACGGCGTTTACAAACCTGGGCATGTGAAGTTGAAGCCGGAGGTGCTGAGAGATTGTCAGGCAGCTGTTGTGAAAGCCCATGGCGAGAGCGCTCGTTTCTATCTCGTTTTCCACGGCGGCTCGGGCTCGACGCAGCAGGAAATTCACGAGTCGCTCGATTACGGAGTGGTCAAGATGAACGTCGATACCGACATGCAATATGCGTTCACGCGCGCGGTCGCCGGGCACATGTTCAAAAACTACGACGGCGTGCTGAAGGTTGATGGCGAACTCGGCAGCAAAAAGGCGTATGACCCACGAGCATATCTGGCAGTCGCGGAAGCGGCGATGGCCGAGCGCGTCAAGCAGGCCGTGAGCGATTTGCGCGGCGCTGGGAAGACAATGTTCGCGTCATGAACGCGGCGCTGCGACCTGCCGGGAAGAATCGGCGAAGGATAGGTGTGAAGCCAACTCCCAAATGCTCGATGGAACTGAATTGAACAAATGAAGCTTGCGCTCAAGCCAGAGAACCTTGCGCAGTTAGTGTTTTTTATCCGCGGCGAGAAAGTGATGCTCGATTCGGATCTCGCCATGCTCTATGGCGTCAGCACAAAAGCGCTCAATCAGGCCTTTCGCCGTAATAAGCAGCGTTTTCCGTCTGATTTCGCGTTGCAGCTTTCAAAAGAAGAATTCCACCACTTGAGGTCACAAATTGTGACCTCAAGTTTACATGGCGGCCGCCGCTATCACCCTTACGCCTTTACGGAACAAGGCGTTGCCATGCTATCGAGCGTGCTGCGAAGTTCGCGAGCGGAGCTGCTTTCATTGTCTTTTGCTGTTTTCCTGCCGGCAATCATTGTCGTTTGGTTAATGGTCATGTCGGTATTCGCTGCGCTAATTGGCGGCGCAATGTCGAGCTTGCATCACCCGTAATTCCAGAGTGATGCGTCGCAGGCGTCGTCGACTCCGATTAGCTGAGCCCGAATTTCATCATAACGTCTACGTTGTCCTGTTGTCCAAAACCGCGCTGAAGGATCTGTCGATCTTGCGGCGCAATCCGAACCGCGATCCGTCGAAACCAGCGATCTACGTCGGTCTAACCGGATTGCCGGTCGATCATCGGTTTGAAAATCACAAGAACGGATACAAGTCGGCGCGGCTGGTCAGGAAATATGGCGTTCGATTGTTGCCGGAATTCTATGAGCACTTAAACCACATGCCGTACGAACACGCTGTTCAAATGGAAAAGGATTTGGCGGAAGACTTGCGCACGCAAGGCTACGCCGTCGGCGGCGGAACATGAGAAAGCGAAAACGGGGCAGAGCTTACTATTGACCGCGTAAAAGCTGCGCCAACGCGGCGTAAAATGGGAAAGGGCGCAAATCATCACTGCAGTCTTTCTGAACCGAGCCAAGGCATAAAACATTGCCGGCAACAACCGCGTATGATTGTCTAGCCACGAGCCATGGCCACAGGATTCAAACCGGTGCGTTTTACTGTGTTGATCGGATTAGCGGGGATCGTCGTGTGCGGCGTGGCGGTGTTCTTTACTCATCGCGCTGCTCACGGTAGAACAGCGGAGGAACGGGCGGCTTATGAAATCGGGGAGAAAGCCGGAGAGCAAGCGCCGCGCGACGCAAAGTTGCCGACCGACGCGGAGTTGAACATGATTGCTCAGAAATATTTCGAGCAGCAGGGATCGAGCGATGACCAGCTCCGAAATCCTTCGCCAGCAGGCGGGCTGGAGGCTCGGAAGCAGGCTTTCGAAAAGGGTTACACGGACGGGTTCAAGAAAATGCATCAGCAGCAGTGAACTGCTGAAGAGGGGGTTCGTGACGGCGCACAGCGCCGTGGCTACAGATCTTCGCAGGCGATACGCCTGCCTCTACAGTTTTGCGGCTGACACAGCCGCCGCGACAGCTACAAATCCCCGCGAGACAATCGCACGACGTTTTGGCAAAGTGCCGAGAGTGAGATTGCCTAATGCAAAGAAGGCCATCGTGGAGCGGTGGCAAGATTGCAGATTATCTGCTCGATGCCGCGCACCCCGATAATGGCGGCAAGGCAGCCTTTTTCGAATCACTCGGTTTTCACCGCGTTGAGCCGGAAGTGTTGGCAACGGCATTGCAGAACCTGGCGCGCGAGGCGGAAGTCGCGCAAGCAAGCGTGTCGCCGCATGGCCGGAAATATGTTATCGTTGGACAAATTGAGTCGCCAATTGGTAAAGCGGCTAGTGTGCAAACAATTTGGATTGTCGATAAGGGATCGGATGTGGCTAGATTGGTAACGGCTTATCCTCGGAAAGTATGAAGAGCAAAACGATTAAAGAACATGACCGAGTCGTTCTAAAAAGCGATCTCCCGGCCGAAGGATTGAAAGCGGGTGATGTGGGAAGCGTTGTGCATATTTACCGGGATGGTCTGGCCTACGAGGTGGAATTCACCACGTTGGATGGTGATACGGCAGCGGTGGCCACTGTCGAAGTGTCTCAAGTTCGTCCGGTGCACAAACGCGAAATCACCCACGCACGGGAATTGCAGCCAGCGTGATCGCGTTGATTCGGCACCATTGACTAACCAAAAGGTGGCGGAACGTCCCATGGCGAGCCTGCCGCTACAGCAAATCGCGGTTCATCGCGACCCCTCACCCTCCTCGTCTCCCTGCAAGGGCGAGGCGACCCACATACCGCAGCCTATTCCACCTGTTGAAAACAAGCGGACTGACAGTTGCCCAACACCACCAACCACAACATGAGCAAGCAAAAACCATCTTTTGGACAATCCGACATCGTTCGTCTTAGCGACGAAGACGCGGCCGTCGAACTCCTCGAACGCGCAGTGACCGGTCTGTGGGAGGTCGTTAATGAGTTGACGCGTTTCCGCCGCACCACGCGCCAGAACTATCGCGTGACCATCTTCGGCTCGGCACGCCTCAAGCCCGGTACGATCGTTTACGATCAAGTGAAGCAACTCGCGGCCGAACTTACGGAGATGGGATGCGACATCATCAGCGGCGGCGGCCCCGGGCTGATGCAAGCCGCGAACGAAGGTGCGCTTTCCATCGGGCCCGAAGCGCTCAAGCGCTCCGTCGGAATCCGTGTCGAGCTACCGTTCGAGCAGGAGTTAAACCCGTTCGTTGGCCAAGCCTACCAACACCGCACCTTCTTTTCACGACTGCATCATTTCATGATCGTTTCCGACGCGTTTGTCGTCGTTCCTGGCGGAATCGGCTCGCTGTTAGAAATGTCGCTCGCGTGGCAACTGCTCCAAGTCCGCAAACTTTATAACACGCCGCTCATCCTGGTCGGAAAAATGTGGCCCGAACTCATTGAATGGGGTCGCCGTTCGATGCTCCACAAGGGCAGCGAACTTGCCAGCGAGATCGATTTCACAATCCCGCATTGCGTAAACACGATTGATGAAACGGTTGCGATCATTCGCGAAAACCGCGCCGCGTGGCTCGCCTCGCAGCCCCCTGCAAGGTAGCGTTCTTTTTCGATGAATATCCCAACACTCGGCGAAGCGCGCTTTGCCTCCGGAGCCAGCCATTCGATCAGCGACGACGTTCGTATTCCAGAGCGCATCGAAATCGGCTCTGATCCGGGACTTCAATTTGAGTTGGCGGGCCCACGCTCGAACCTTTTGTTCGATCCGAAACAAACGCGGGCTGGCATCGTAACTTGCGGCGGATTATGTCCAGGACTTAACAACGTCATTCGTTCATTGTTTCTCGAGCTTCATTACGGCTACGGCGTCAGTGAAGTGCTCGGATTCCGCAACGGCTACAGCGGACTCGATCCGAAGTGTGGCGCCGAGCCGGTGAAGATCACACCGGCATTTGTTGATCACATTCATCAGCATGGAGGGACGGTTCTCGGCACATCGCGTGGGCCGGTCGATATTGGCAGAGCGGTGGACAATCTCATTGCGCGCGGCATGAACATTCTTTTCACCGTGGGCGGCGATGGAACACAGCGTGGTGCGAACGATCTCTATCAGAAGGCGCGAAAGCGCGGTCATGCGCTCGCCGTTGTTGGCGTACCGAAGACAATCGACAACGATGTCGGTTTCGTTTCACGCACGTTTGGATTTTTTAGCGCGGTTGAAGAAGCCAAGCGCGTACTTGCTTGCGCGCACACAGAGGCGTGTAGTGTGCCCGGCGGTATTGGTTTGGTGAAGTTGATGGGGCGCCATGCAGGGTTCATCACTGCCGGTGCGGTTGTCGCGAGTCAGGACGTGAACTTTGCACTGATCCCTGAGGTGCCATTCAAGCTCGAAAGTTTTTTGGCTGCGCTCAGGCAACGGATGCTCAACAAATCTCACGCCGTGATCGCGGTCGCAGAAGGCGCAGGTCAGGATCTGCTCGGGGCCGACGAAGCTGAACGCGACGCATCCGGCAATGTGAAACTCAAGGATATCGGGCCGTTCCTGTGTGAGAAAATAAAGTCATATTTCAAAACCGAAGGCGTCCCGGTCGTGATTCGTTATTTCGATCCGAGCTATCAGATTCGAAGCCGGCCAGCCAACAGCGAGGATGCGCTGCTCTGCGATTTGTTCGCGCGTCACGCGGTTCACGCGGCGATGGCAGGCAAGACTGGCATTGTTATTGGTTTTATACACGAGCGCTTCATTCACGTTCCGATCGAACTCCTTGCTACGCATACGAAACGCCTCGACCCCGCGAGCGGCTGGTGGCGCTCCGTTCTTGCTGCGACGGGTCAGCCGGCAGAATTTGATTGAGCCGATCATGACCCCAGAGTGCAGCTGGCCTTTGAGCGCACGTTTCTTGCCTATGAGAGAACGCGGATTGCCTGGGTGCGAACGGCGCTGGCACTCATTTCGTTTGGATTCGCCATCGCAAAGGTCCTTCAGTACCTGCGGGAGCAGCGCGGTGAAACAGCTACGCTGATGAGTCCCCGGGCGGTTGGACTCATCATGATCGGCATTGGATTGGTCAGCTTGATTCTGGCAGATCGGCAGGACCGGCGGGCTGTGAAGGCGCTGCGCCAGCGCTGCCCCGAACTGCCGACACCCAATGACGGTATTGATCGCGTTGCTTGGCGTTCTGGCCCTGATTGCCGCCGTTCTGCGATAAGAATCGGCTCGAAAGCCGATTCAGGCCCGAAGCTGGTTGGCGGAATAGCTAGCGCCTTACATCGGCGCTCACGGCGAACCGCATGGTAGCAGGCCCAACAAACACGAACCGTGATTATGTCAGGCTCTCCTTCTTCCACGCATCATCATCATTGCCACACCAAAGCCAACGAGAATCAACAACGCGTACAGAATTACCGGCTGCGGCGCTGTTCGTTTGGGCGCCGGAGGTTTTGGCCGGGTCGCAAACTCGATGGGAATCTTAACCTGAGATCCTGAGCCCGGTTGGAAACGCCACTGCGAATACGCCTCGAGAGCCGCACCGTCGAGTTGTTTGTTCCCAGTGCTCTGAAGCATTCGCGCTCCGGTAACCCCGCCGGTCTGTTGATCGATTGTAACCAAAACAACCCCTTTCCCTGTGAGTCCCTGTTTCGCCCATTCAGGTCGATAAACGGGTTTGGGCGTGTAGATCGCCTTTGGTGGTTGTGCCGACGGAGCTGCAGACTGAGCGTGTAGCGAAGAAAGAGACACAAGCGTGACAAGAACGGTGAGGAGCAGCCGGCACATCATTTTCCTTCAGCAAACCTTGGCGCGTTGCCCACCAGACCACGCGCTGCTGCGCGCACCTGCGGGTCCGACATTCGATAGACACTTCGATCGAGCAGGTAATGAATAAACCCGGTCGCAAAGCCGAGGGCTATCAGTGCAGGTGCCCACGACGAGGTCCGTAGTTGCGTCGCAATCGCGCCGAATATCCGGTCGCCGTAATATGTGCCTGTCTCCTGATTTGCTTCCACCTCAAACAGAGGCAATAACGCTAACGATAACAACATCAGAAAGAGCACGACCGCCCATGGCCGAACGTTCAATTTATGCAGAACGTCACGCACAACACCACGCCCCGGAGTCAGCTCCGCACTCGGTGTTTGCGACGCCAGCCCGGTGGCGAGAATCCAGTGCTGCGACGTCCAGATCACCAGGAAGAGAAATAAACTTCGTGGCCGAAGAGCGATGCCAACCATTACTGCCAACCCAACAATGTACAACACGCGTGGCAACGACCAGTGCGGCGCACGCGCCTCTGCAAACAACATTACCGCTGTCGCGATAAGCAGCACCAAGATCGCGCCGCCGCGAATCCCGTTCTGCGCCGACACGATCCACGCAGGGAACAACCAGCGATCGATCCACTGGTCCTGATAGGCGACCGCTCCGGCGAGAATGTCTGCTACAAAAACAAGCACACCGCCAACAGTCAGCGCGAAGAAACGATCCAGGCGCCTCGTCTGGACACACCAGCCACGCTCAGCGCGCGAACGGTAGAGTGAAAGGGCGCCGAAATGCTGCGCCGCGAAATGATACGTGACGCAGGCGTAATCGAGGATGGCGAGTCCAATGAGTCGCTCCTCGCGCGTCCATGGCAACGCAGTGTCAGCCGGGAGAAATAGAGCAAAACATCCTACTGTCACCAGAAGCGGGATTACGACGAACCGAACCGGCTGTGCTCGAAGGAGCGGTCTGTATGCTTCGGTGCAGTACGCGAGATAGGTGCTAGACAATCTGTGACCAATCCAAAAAAGCGCGGTTAGACCGAAGTAAAGTAGATCGAGTGGGCTCGTCTCCGGGTTGGAATACCCATGAGAGAGCCAGAGGATGATGGGCGCGAGCCAAAGCGCGCTGAGCATCCAGAACCCGTCCCAAAATGGCCCACGCACCCATGACGACGACCACTTCCGCACCCATGGAGCTGCCGTTCCGATCTCAAGTACGGCAGCGGGTGAGGAAAGCTCGGTCATTCGAGCAATTGCCGAGTGCGCCGTCAGCAGCGCACTCAACGTTATCTATCAGTTACTCCGTAATTACTTGAGTTGCATGTCGACGCCACCGCCAGTGGCGTTAACGTCAAGGCCTTTTTGCGTGGAGGAGATGCGGACTAACACGCCGGCCTGATTTGACATGAGGGTGCCAGCTTTCCCACCGCCAAGCGTCACACCCCGCGTGCCAGCGCCACCCACGTTATAATGACCGTTGAAATCTCGAAGATGCTGCAGGTTGAAAACCTCACCATAAGCGGAAGAGCTGGTCGCCCCGACCCTGCCTACCGACAGTCCTTTTACTTTAACCGGATAGTCTTTGCCTTTGTAGGTCAGCGTGCCTGACCCCCAGCTGGTACCAATTCCAAGAGCGAACGAACCCATGCTCAGCCGCAAGGTCGCGTTTGGCCCGGATTGATGAGTGGCCGCTCGCGTGAATCCTGTCATCACGCCGAGGGCAAGAAGTAGAATTACAATTTTCTTAACATTATTCATATGAATTTCTTCCATTTGGTTTGTTGAAACTACGGTTTATATCCGAGCGGTTCCATTGGACGAAAGTCCAATATGCCGATCGACAAGAATTCATCTATACAGGCGGGCAACGGTTGGAAAGCAGAAAATTATGAAATTACAAAGCCCCAAAATAGTTCATCGCCTGGTGGCGATGATAGGTATCGCATTGCTCTCGTCCGGTTCTGGCGCATTGGCGCAGCAAGCGCAATCACAGGTGATGACGAACACCACGAACGAACAAGAGACTCCTAAACTCCCAAATGAGGAGTTGGATTCACTGGTTGCGCCGATTGCGTTGTATCCCGACCCGCTCCTGGCACAGACTCTGGCCGCTTCCACTTACCCGATTGAGGTTATCCAACTTCAACAGTGGATGGAGAAGAACAAAACACTGAAGGACAAAGCGCTCGCCGAAGCCGTCGCAAAACAGCCTTGGGATCCGAGCGTGCAGGCTATGGCAGGGTATCCAGAAGTCGTGCAGCGCATGGCTGGCAATATCCAATGGACAGACGATTTGGGGAACGCCTTTCTAGCGCAACAATCCGATGTGATGGACGCGGTGCAGCGCATGCGGGGAAAGGCTCAGGGTACCGGAAATTTAAAAACGAGTGCGCAGCAGACGGTGCAGACCAAAACAGTCGAGGGCGGCAAGCAAGCTATCATAATTGAGCAAGCTCAGCCTGACGTCGTTTACGTCCCGTCATATGATCCCGTCGTAGTGTACGGAGCTGCTCCTCCTGCCTATCCTTATTATCCCTACACCTACCCTGGATACTACCCCGGAATGGGGCTGGCATGGGGAGCCGGACTCGCACTCGGCGCAGCATGGGCGGGCGGGGCTTGGGGACATTGGGGCAATTGCAACTGGGGCGGCGGGGACGTCAACATTAACAACAACAATAATTTCAATCGCAACAACAATTTCAACCGCCAGCAAGGCGGTAACTGGCAGCACAATGGGCAGCATCGCGGAAACGCTCCTTATGGTGACAGGGGAACTGCGAACAAGTATGGAGGCACGACTCGCGGGCAGGGCGGCGGACGCCAAGGGGCTGGAGCTGGAAATCGCCCAAGTGGCGGCGCTGGAGCTGGAAATCGTCCCGGTGGCGGCGCTGGGGCCGGAAATCGTCCGGGTGGTGGCGCTGGAGCGGGAAACATCGGAGGTGGCAATCGTCCGGGTGGTGGCGCTGGAGCGGGAAATATCGGAGGCGGGAATCGTCCAGGTGGAGGGGCTGGAGCGGGAAATCGTCCAGGTGGCGGAGCTGGAGCCGGAAATCGTCCCGGTGGCGGTAGCGCTAAGAATCAAGTTGGGAACCGCAGCGCATCCTCGCGGCCTAGTTCCGCTTCTCGCGGCGGCGGAGGATATGGCGGCGGAGGTAGTGGAAACTACGCCCGGGCCAGCAGTAGCAGAGGCGGCCACAGCATGGGCGGCGGAGGAATGAGCCGTGGTGGCGGCGGAGGAGGACGCGGCGGCGGAGGAGGACGCGGCGGCGGAGGAGGACGTCGTAGATAAGCAAACCTTTGATTGAGAAAAACCAATGAAAACAAAACTAGATATTATGATTTCGCCGAAAATTTTTCTGATCGCTTCTGCAATCGCTATTTCTTGCTTGCTAGGCTTTGCCTTACAGGCAGCGCCACCGGCCAAGCCGGATGCGGCTGCCGCATCGCAGCCAAAACAAAAGGAATTCGACACACCGAAAGAGGCGGCCGACGCCCTTGTTCAGGTAGCGGCCAATTCCGACGTCGCTGCTGCGAAGGAAATCCTGGGCCCGGACGGCGAGGATCTTATCAGTTCCGAAGATCCGGTGATGGATAAAAACCGCGCGCAAGAATTCGCAGCCAAGGCAAAGGAGAAGAGCTCGATTGAAATAGATAAGAAAGATCGGAACCGCGCCATTCTTTTGGTAGGCAACGATGATTTTCCGCTTCCCATTCCGATCGTGAAGCGCAAAGGCAAATGGTCGTTTGATACCAAGGTTGGCCGTGAGGAAATTTTGAACCGGCGCGTCGGCGCTAATGAGCTAAACACCATTGAGATTTGTCGTGGTTTCGTCGAGGCACAACATGAGTATGCCATGGAAAGGCACGATGGTTCGAAAGTGAATCAGTACGCGCAGCAGATCCTCAGCACGTCAGGTAAACATGATGGTCTGGCATGGCAAAACCCGGATGGCACGTGGGCAGGTCCAGTCGGAGAAGAAGTCGCCAAAGCGCTGCAGGAAGGCTACAAGGCCGAGCGAGGTACGCCTTATCACGGTTACTACTTCAAGGTTTTAAAGGGACAGGGACCTGCAGCGCCCGGAGGAGAAATGGACTTCATGGTTGGTGGCGCCATGATCGGCGGGTTCGCCCTCGCTGCGGCGCCCGCTGAGTATCGAGTGACGGGAGTGATGACATTCATCGTTGGTCCCGATGGAGTCGTTTACGAAAAGGATCTTGGACCTGATACGCTCAAGACTTTTCAGAGTATGGATCGGTACAACCCCGACAAGACCTGGAAAGTAACCGAAGATGACGTCGAAGACGACTCACAACAATAGTGTCCGACTCGGAACCACAAGGGTAACCTGACGATTGATGGGCTCAGAGATCGGCCGTTGGATGCTCGATAACAATTTAATGGAGCATTACTCCGAGCCGATGATCAAGGACCTGCGCGAAGCCGCGGCG
>QHPG01000200.1 GCA_003219005.1 Verrucomicrobiota bacterium | reverse complement strand
TATTGAGACGCAATGTCGTTTGCGACGGTCATACCCAGATTGCAAACACCGCAGTGGGCTAAACTAAGTAGTGAGGCGTGAGCAATCATGCACAAGGTCACGGGGAAATTGTCTTGCTCAAGCAAATATTCGAAGAATGGTCGCAGAATAAAAGCGTCGCAATTGGGTGTCGCGGTTTGTTATGACACGGTTTTCACTCGCGTCGCCGTGCTAGTCCGGGTCGCGAGTGTTGATGTTATTGTGCGCCCTAACCAGTCGTGCGGTTGAAACAAGATCGCTCAGCAGATGAGCTATGTTTTTGATCCAAGCGCTGTTCACGTCGTTGGAGGTTGGTCAAAAGGCTCATTCATCAATTGGCACATTATATCTCCGCCGTGGAGGGTGGTGTGATTGATAAAACGTGTTGGCGAAAGAAGAGCTTTCCTAGGTGTTTGCCTTCTTTTTGTCTGCGAGTTTGTGACGGCATTTACGTAAGGCGATTGCTGTTCTTGGAGCTGTCGCTTGAGAGCTGCTTCATTTTCCACGATGCGCGAGAACCAAAGTTCTAGTCGGGTTCGAAGTGTAAACACAGAAAGTTAAATTTATGGGAATCAATATCGCGATTAGGGCTTCTGACCTGAAGCGCATTCTGCTGTGAGCAGTGCGCCAAGTGGAACTTTGGATCTCGCGACGGAAAAGGGAATATGCGAATCGCTCAAGTATCACCGCTCATCGAGAGTGTGCCTCCAAAACATTACGGAGGGACGGAACGGATCGTTTCTTATCTTACCGAAGAATTGGTTAGCTCCGGCCACGAGGTGACTCTGTTTGCCAGCGGCGACTCGGTGACAAACGCCCGGCTGATTGCGCCCTGCCGGCGCTCTCTCCGTAAAAACGAGCGCTGCAAAGATCCCGTGGCACGTGAAGTTCTGCTGTTAGATCACTTAGTCGAGCACGCTAGCGAGTTCGATGTCATCCATTTTCACACCGGTTACCTTCATTTTCCGATATCTCGCTACCTGCCTGTTCCGCACCTCACGACCTTGCACGGACGTCTGGATACGCCCGATTTTGTGGCTGTCCACGACCGATTTCGGGATGAACCACTTATCTCGATCTCGAATGCTCAACGTCAACCCTTACATTGGGCCAATTGGCAGGCGACCATTTATCATGGATTGCCCAAAGATCTATTCCAGTTTTACCCAGATCGCGGAGATTACCTCGCTTTTCTGGGACGAATCTCGCCAGAAAAACGTGCAGACCGTGCGATCGAGATTGCCAAGCGCGTCGGGATGCCCCTCAAGATCGCCGCCAAAGTTGATCGGGCCGATAGACGCTATTTCAAACGAGTTGTTGAACCGCTGCTGAATGACTCAGGTGTGGAATGGATTGGCGAAATCAGCGACCAACAGAAGAACGAATTTCTGGGAAATGCTTACGCCCTTCTGTTTCCGATTGATTGGCCAGAGCCTTTCGGGTTGGTAATGATTGAAGCAATGGCGTGCGGCACTCCGGTCATCGCTTACGACCGGGGATCTGTACCTGAGGTGATGGAAAACGGAGTAACAGGTTTTGTAGTGAGAGCATTGGACGACGCGGTGGAAGCAACTCGCCAGGTTCGCAATGTTAGTCGGGCAGGGTGCAGAGAAGTTTTTGAGCAGCACTTCACAGTGACTCGTATGGCAAATGATTACATGAATGTGTACGAGTGGGTGGTGCGCCGAGATACAGCTTATGCTTGCGCTTAAGTCGCTTACGCGACCTCGGAAAATATTCAAAAAGAAACACGCGCAATTTCACGTTTAGACGCGTTGTTTTTGTAGGGGGCGGTATCCGGTACGCACTGGATCGCCAAAATCCAAAACCAAATTCAGAAACAACAAAGGGAAAGGATCGTATGAAGCTAGATACATTAAAAACACTCTATATCGACGAATTGCGGGACCTCTACAACGCAGAGAACCAACTGCTCAAAGCACTGCCGAAAATGGCGAAAGGTGCTTCATCAGAGGACCTAAAAGACGCGTTCGAAAAACATCTGGAACAGACCAAGTCTCATGTCGAACGCCTCGAAGAAGTTTTCCAAGAAATTGGCGAAACGCCGAAGGGTAAGACCTGCAAAGCAATGAAAGGCCTGATTGAGGAAGGATCGGAAATCCTCAAGGAAGACGGCGAAGAATCGGTGATCGACGCCGGGATAATCGTAGCTGCGCAGAAAGTCGAACACTATGAAATCGCGAGCTACGGCAGCGTTCGCACGTTTGCTCAACTCCTTGGAAAGGACAGGTCAGCGGAGCTATTGCAAACGACTCTCGATGAGGAATCCGAGACGAACGAGACCCTGAACCAATTAGCTGAGGAGATCGTAAATCCGGAAGCTCTTATGGAACCTGAGCTGGCCGGAGCTAGTTCCGATCGTTAGGCAAGTTGCTTCATGGCAACTCGGAAGCAACGGCGGGCTGCAAAGCGAAACATTAAGAAAGCAGCTAAAGCCGCGCGACGAAAGAGGACGATCGCGCATCTGCCGAAACAAACGCGCACGGCTCTCGGCAAAGAAGGGGCCAAGGCTCGGCAGTAAGGCGGACGGGATTATCGGCTTGACGCAAGGTACCTGTGTCAAGTAGATAATCACGAATCGATTGATTGACGAATCCCGCGTGTCTTTGAATTCGCTCGGGCGTTGCTAGACCACTTGTGTGCTTTTCGCGCGAGATAGAGTGTAGGATTGCAATTTGCGAAACTTCCGCCATGAAGACGCGCCAGAAAAGGCCATTGCAACCGCCGCTACCGCCGATGGAAGCGCGTTCAGTTGACGAAATTCCGGCTGGAAAGGGCTGGCAGTACGAGCCGAAGTGGGATGGTTTTCGCTGTGTTGCTTTTCGTGAAGGCGAGCAGATTTATCTGCAATCAAAAGCCGGTCAGCCGCTGGCGCGTTATTTTCCCGATATCGCCGGTGCTCTGTCCCGGCTGCCGGCGACATGTTTTGTTCTCGATGGGGAACTTGTCGTCCCCGTTAGTGGCGCGCTTTCATTCGACGAATTGCAATTGCGCCTCCATCCCGCTGCCAGTCGCGTTGCGAAACTGGCCAAAGCTCATCCAGCAACGTACATCGTTTTCGATCTGCTCGCCGAGAACGGCCAAGTATTCCTGAAACACAGTCTGCGCGATCGCCGCCGACTTCTCGAAAGATTCGCGCGTTTGAATTTTAGATCGGCCAAACATGTGCGCCTGTCTCCAACAACGACGGATTACGGAACTGCCGGCAAATGGCTTAAGAAAACCGGTGGCGATCTCGATGGCGTCGTCGCGAAACGTCTTGACGCGCCGTACGCTTCCGGCGAACGCAGCGCAGTCGTCAAGATCAAGCAAATCCGCACAGCTGATTGCGTTGTTGGCGGATTTCGCTACGCACGGGGCACGCGTATGGTCGGTTCTCTTTTGCTCGGACTTTATGGAGAAGATGGCTTGCTTCACCACGTCGGATTCACGTCCGCCTTCAACAAATCGGAGCGCGGCGATTTAACAAGAAAATTTGAAGCGCTAAGGAAATCACCAGGGTTCACTGGCAGCGCGCCCGGAGGCCCCAGCCGGTGGAGCACGGATCGCACAGGAGAATGGGAGCCCGTCGCGCCAAGAGTTGTGGTAGAGGTCGCGTATGACCATTTTACCGGAGGCCGATTCCGGCACGGCACAAAAATTGGTCGCTGGCGTCAAGACAAAGACCCTCGCCAGTGCACGATGGATCAGGTGGAGCACCACGGACGTAAGTCGCTCGGGCTTTTGGAGTCCTAATGTCGCGCCAAACTCTCAGGCGGTGCGAAGAAACTTCAAAACCGCAGTCTCGACAGCACGCAAATCGACCTTTTCAGGTGGTTGCACCGCTTCAGCGAGTCCTGGGATTTGCACTCCATTGAGGTACGCTTCGATGATGGCCGGATGCACGTAACATTTTCGGCAAATGGCCGGTGTGTTGCCGAGAAGTTCTGCCACAGCGCAAACGGCTGTCTTCACATTTGCCTTCGCCTGTTTCTTGGTTTCGAACCCGGCTTGTGCGTTGAGGGCGATGGCCGCCAGGACCGTTCCAGCCCACGTCCGAAAATCTTTTGCGGTGAAATTTTCGTTCGTGATCTCGCGCAAATAATCGTTCACGTCCTGTGATGTTATGCTTCGCACCTCATCTTTATCGCTGACATACTGGAACAAATCCTGGCCCAGCAAATCCTGACACTTTGAGACAATTTTCGCGATTCGCCGATCGGTCATATCGACTTCGTGCTGTCGTCCACTCTTTCCGCGAAAACGAAAACGCAAGTGCGGTCCCTTCACCGTCACATGTCGATTTTTTATCGTGGTTAAGCCAAATGATTTGTTCTCGCGCGCGTATTCTTCGTTGCCGATGCGAATGAAAGTTTGTTCCAGCAATCGGACAACCGTGGCAAGAACCTTTTCCCGCGGCAAATCGGCCAACGTAATGTCCCGAGCGACTCGCCGCCGAATCTTTGGCAAGGTTTTGGCAAATTCAGCAAGGCGACCGAATTTATTTTCATCGCGCACCTCGCGCCATCGGTCATGATAACGGTATTGTTTGCGGCCTCGTGCGTCACGGCCAGTTGCCTGGATGTGTCCGTTTGGGGAAGGGCAAATCCAGACATCGGTCCATGCCGGCGGAATGGCCAGGCGCTTGATCCGCAGGAGCCGCTGCCTGTCGCGGATGCGCTTGGCTTCCGTGTCTAAATACTCGAAACCATTACCATTTGCTTTGCGTCTGTATCCAACACGATTGTCGTTGACATAGTACAGACCGGCATCATTCGCTGCTGCTGCAGGGTTATTAACGTTATTTCCTTTGATTGCCATTCGTTTGCTGGTTGTAGCCGTGGAACTCGCTGAAGGACGCTTTATCGATCCCAAAGAAACATTTTCCCTTCTTTTGCCTGTTCGTTCCACGCCGGCACGTTAGCCGTGCGTAAATGAATCGTTGAACCTAACGTTGGCGGCTGCCGTCACGCACGCCGGCGACCCAATTCCTCAATGCCTGCACGGTCATGAAATTCACAATTCTATCAGCCGGTATTTTCGCGCGCATTGCTGCGGCGAGTCCGAGGTGAATGAATTCGAGTTGCCACGGATGATGTGCATCTGTCCCGAGCGAGATCCGCGTTCCTTCGGCGCGGGCGAGCTTGAGCAAACCCACGTTCAAATCCTGTCGATCGGGATAGCAATCGATCTCGAGTGCCTTGTCGAGTTTAGCCGCCTCAGCAAAGACGCGCCGCCAGTCTGCCCTGAGGCCGAGGCGAAAATTGTAGATGCGTCCGCGCGGATGTCCGAGGATCTGGATGTGCGGATTCCGCAGCGCAGCGACGTATCGCTCGGTCTGATCGCCCGTTACTCGTAGGGCTGAATGAAATGAACCCAGCACCAGATCAAGGCCCGAGAGGGAGCGTGAATTCATGTCGCCTTCGCCTCGCGGATTCAAATTCATTTCGATGGAGCGCAGCACGATCAGGCTTTCAGCGCATCGCGAAATTGATTTATTTGCTGCAGTGATTTCGCGGCCCTGTGCTCGCAAGTTTGCTTCGTCGATACCACCGGCAATTTTCAACCCTTTGGAATGGTCTGTAATCGCGATGTATTCGTAGCCGCGTTCATTCCCTGCCGTTGCCATTTCGGCGACCGTGCCCGACCCGTCGCTCCACTGCGTGTGCATTTGCAAATCGCCGCGCAAATTTTTTCCCCATGCGGGATTCTTTTTTAGAAACGCTCTGGCGTCCGCGAGACTAACAAAATCCCGTCGCAATAACGGAATTTTCCCGCTTACACGCTTGGAATTGTTGATCCAACCCCGGATCCATTTTTCGATAAAAGGACCGATCCCGCGCAATTCGAGGAGAGAATGATTCTGCGCGATAAGAGCGGCTGCGCTTTCGGGCCAAGACAATGCGTTACGCGCAGCCCTTCTGAATGCGCGTACAAGAATGCCGGATTCGCTCTCGGATTGGCGCGCCAGCAGTTCAGCGAGTTCAGCGTTAGTTAGCGACACGTGAACTGTTCAGCCCGCTCTGCAAAATGATCTATTTGCGACCGCCTTTTCGTCCGCCCTTGCGCGATGCGCTCCTGCTTTCTTTTTTGCCACGGCCGCTGCCGCTTTTCTTCCCGCCCCCGCTCTCTTTGTTTACAGTCGCCCACGCTCGATGCGACGCTTCTTTTTTGCTTACGCCGCGCTTTTTATAGCCGCGAGCGATCTTTTCCGCCCGGCGTTTCTGTTTCGACGTATATTTCTTTTTGCTTCCACGTGCCATAAGTTTTTCGGTTTCTTTCTCCAAAGTGAATCGCACCGCAGGGTAGACTCGGATTTGCTGTTATAAGCGGGCTTATCCGTTAACGACCTCTCCGCCGTTCGGGTGCAAAATTTGTCCTGTCATATAAGACGCATCATCCGAAGCGAGAAAGACGTAAGAGGGCGCAATTTCCTCAGGCTGTCCCGGACGGCCTAACGGAACATCGGAACCGAACGTAGCCACATCCTTGGCCTCATATGACGATGGAATAAGCGGCGTCCAAATTGGACCGGGAGCGACGCCATTTACCCGGATTCCCTTTTCTGCCAAA
>QHPG01000199.1 GCA_003219005.1 Verrucomicrobiota bacterium | reverse complement strand
GACATAAAATTCACGCCGCGGATTGTGCGCGGCGAAATAAATTGCTTCGGCGGCTACTTCGGGCTGAAAAATCGGCGGCACCGGCTGCGCTTTGCGGGGCAAACGGCTTTTCACCCAGCCAAATTGCGGCGTGTTGAGCGCCGGCAATTGCACCATCGTCAGGCGCACACCGCTTTTATCGTGAAGGAGTTCGCAACGCAGCGAATCGCAGAAACCCTGGATTGCGTGCTTTGCCGCGCAATAGGCCGACTGCAAGGGAATGCCACGATACGCCAGCGCGCTGCCGACCTGCACGATCGTGCCGTGATCACGCGGCAACATCCGCTTCAACGCCGCGAGTGTGCCGTAAACGCAACCAAGGTAAGTCACTTCGGTCACGCGTCGAAATTCCTCGGGCGTCATTTTCTTGATTGGCGAAAAGACCGACGCCATCGCGTTGTTGATCCAGATATCGATCTTGCCCAGGTCGATCTCGACCCGCGCAGCGGCCGCTTCAACTTGTTCGGCGTTCGCAACATCAACAGGAACGACAATGGCCGTGCCGCCAAGTTCTTCGACTTCGCGTTGCGCTACTTCCAAGCCATCTGTCCCGCGCGCCAGCAAGGCGATCCGCGCGCCAAGCCGCGCAAACTTGCGTGTGGTTGCACGCCCGACTCCCGCTGACGCGCCCGTGATTACGACAACTTCAGACACGTGATCCATAAGCGACATATTTCTGTTCCGGCAAATTTCCCGAAGGTCCGCGCGGCCCCTCGTTGATGGCCATTTGCAAAGCCTGCGCGGTATGCAACGCCCGGCGATCGGTTAGTTGCCGGATCTGTTCGCGACAACTAAAACCGTCCGCGATGATGAGTGTGTCCTTCGCCGCGCGTCGGACCTCGGGAAGCAGCATACGCTCGCCACAAGCGACGGAAACGTCGTAATGATTTTTCTCGAAACCGAATGCGCCGGCCATGCCGCAGCAGCCAGAATCAAGAACCTCAAAATCGAGACCGAGTCTTTCAAGCAGCTCCGTGTCGCAATCCAATTTCATGATGGACTTGTGATGACAATGGCCATGCAGTAGCGCCCGGCGCGTCAGTTTGGGCGGCTCATACTCGGGCGCGAATCTCTTGAAGAACTCCGCGAAAGTAAATGTTTGCTGCGATAAACGGATGGCCTGCTCATTCTGCGGGAATATTTCACTGAGTTCGTCGCGGAAAACCGCGGTGCAACTCGGCTCGAGTCCGATCATCGGCGTGCCCGCTTCGATTTCACTGCGCAACGCAGTAAGAATTTGTGATAGCCAGCGCTTCGCGGTGTCGAGCATCCCGTAATCGTACAATGGTCGGCCGCAGCAGAGATCGACTTCAGGAACGACGACATGAAACCCGGCATCTTCGAGAACCTCCACTGCCGCCTTCGCTGTCTCCGGATGAAAGAAATTGTTAAATGTGTCGGGCCACAGGATGACGCATCTTTGTTGGGCATTGGGCGTTGGGCGTTGGGCGTTCGACGTTTTCTCCCTTCGCCCAAACCACGTCGTAAATTTCTCGCGTGCGAATTCGGGCATTTGCCGTTGCGGCGCTACGCCGATTAATTTTTTCACCAAACCACTCGTGATCCCGGCGTGGTTCACGAAGTTAACGAGACGCGGTGAAAGCTGGGCGAGCTGCGCCCAGAGGTGAATCAATCCAAACGCGTAAGCATGGATCGGACGCAGTCGATGTTTGTAATAATGCGAGAGGAATTCCGCCTTGTACGTGGCCATATCAACATTCATCGGGCAATCGGCCTTGCATCCTTTGCACGCGAGGCAAAGATCAAGCGCGTCCTTCACGCTTTCATCGCGCCAGCCATTTTTCCGCAGCGCATTGCTGTTGAGCATTTCCCATAGCAGTCGGGCGCGCCCGCGCGTGGAATGCTTCTCTTCGCGCGTGACCATGTAGCTGGGACACATCGTTCCGTGCTCGTGGCGCCGGCATTTGCCCACGCCGACGCAACGCTCCATCGCGTAGGAGAAGCTTTCCTTGTCGTTGGGATATTTGAGATAGGTCTGCCATTGCGGCGGATCGTAATGTTCGCCGTAACGCAAATTTTCGTCGCGCCGATAAGGTCGAACGATCTTGCCCGGGTTCATTTTCCAGTCCGGGTCCCATATCTCTTTGAATTCGCGGAACGCCTGCACCAGTTCGTCGCCGAACATTCTCGGCAATAACTCGCCGCGCGACTGGCCATCGCCGTGTTCGCCCGAAAGCGAACCGCCGTAACGTTTGATCAACTCCGCAGCTTCCTCTGTGAAGCGCAGATATTTTTCAATTCCCTCGTGCGTTTTCAGGCCGAAATCGATGCGCGTGTGAACCAAACCCTGACCGAAATGGCCGTAAAGTGTGCAGAGGTAATCATGCTTGTTCAGTAGCGCGCGGAAATCGCGCAGATATTTCCCGATGTCGTCAGGCGAAACGGCCGAATCTTCCCAGCCTTCCCACGTGTCTGGCTGGTTCGGCACGCGTGCGCTAGCGCCGAGACCGGAGTCACGAATCTCCCAAACAACCTTTTCCTTTTCGGGATCGTCAACCAATCGCATCGTCGGCGCGTTCGGTTGCGACTTCAGCTCTGCCATGAGTTCCCCCGCCGGCGCATCGGCTTCCTCTTTGCTGTTGCCGCCGAATTCGATCAGTAGCCAGCCTTTGCCCTTGGGCAGAATTTCCAGATCGCGGGGATGAATACGCTTGAGCTTCATCGCATCGATTAACACGTCGTCGATGCCTTCAAGTCCAATTGGTCTGTACTTTCGGATTTCGGCGATGTGATCGCCCGCCTGGTAAATATCGGGATAGCCGAGCACTAGCAGCGAGCGCGCTCGTGGATTGTCAATCAGCTCCAGCGTCGCTTCGAGAATGATCCCGCAAGTGCCTTCGGTTCCAACCAGCGCGCGCGCGACGCTGAATCCATTTTCTGGAAGCAATTCGTCAAGGTTGTATCCGGAAACGCGACGCGGAATTTTCGGAAAACGTTGTCTAATCAGGTCGGCATATTTGTCGCGAAGAGCGAGAAGTTTTGTATAGATCTCAGAGCGGCGGTTATAGTTGACCACGGCCGCCACAAGCTGATGAGACCCTCGGAGGCCGGGGTCATCGACCCCGGCTACAGTAATTTGCGCAACCGTGGCGTCGTCTGTTTTTCCAACGCGCATGATGGTTCCATCGTAAAGGAGCACTTCCATCTCACGCACATTGTCCGAGCAACGCGCGCCACCGCCATAAAACTCAGCCATGACGGAGTGCACGCCGCACGAATTGTTGCCAAGCATTCCGCCGATCGCGCAGTGACTATGCGTAGCCGGGTCGGGCCCGAAGATTAGGCCGCGCTTTTTTAATTCGTTTTGCAGGTCATCGAGAATTAATCCCGGCTCAACCCGCGCGAGCTTCTTCTCCACGTCGATTTCAATGACGCGATTCATGTACTTGGTGAAATCGATGATCACCGCGACGTTGCAGCATTGCCCGGCCAGACTCGTGCCGCCACCGCGGCAGGTAATTGGCGCTCCAAATTTTCGACAGCCAGCGACTGTGACGATTACGTCGCTGCGATCACGTGGAATCACTACGCCAATTGGAATCTGGCGATAGTTTGAGCTGTCGGTGGAATAGAGCGCGCGGTCGCCATCGCCGAAGCGCACTTCGCCGCGAACACTTTTTCGCAGTTCGGCTTCCAGCGCATTAACATCGACCTCCACCCGGGCATTCATCCTCCTGTTCTCGAACGCTCTACGTCTTCTCTTTCGTGGCCAGATAGGCGCGATGAAGGAAGTCCGACGTCGCAACGCTGGCCAAGATTCCAGCGAAAAACCGCGTCACACGCGGCGCAAATATAAGGCCGAACGCGAGCGCCGTGGCGCACCAAGGCGCCACGCAATACGGGCATGAGATCAGGTGGCCAATACCGCGCTGGATTCCACGGCCGCGCGGTTCCTCCTCCACTTCGCCAGCGCCGGCGCTGCGAATGTAATTCACAAAAGGCGCGCGCAGAATGCTGGTGATCCTGTCCTTGGCGACGATGCGGCTCAACTTATGGGTGGCGATTCCCAACAACGCCAGATCAAGCAGACCGAATCTCTTCGGCAAACGATCCTGTTCCATTGCCATGCCCGTCAGCACGGCCACGCTCGCAACATAAAACCCAAGCAAGCTCGCGTACTCGGCGAGCAATTGTTCGTCGCATTCCTTCTTTTCTCTCGTCTTGGCGCCGTACTTCTCGATGGAAAAATCGCCATCGTGCTGGCGCTGCGGAGATCGTGATCGGCTCACATCATTAGATCGCAAACTTCTGCGCATCTGCGCGTTTCAGAGTGAGGCCGAGACCGGGCTGATCGAGCGCTGGACGCAATGTCCCAGCGACAGGCTCTGCGACTCCGTCAAAAAACATTCGCTCGATGCGGACGTGATCGTGAAAATATTCGGCGTGGCGCATCGCGGCCGCAGCACAGCCAATGTGAAGGTGCAGCGCCGGCGCGCAATGTGACGAGAGCGGGATGTGATGCGCATCACAGAGCGTTGCTGCTTGAAGAAATCCAGTGAACCCGCAGCAGCGCGTAGCGTCGGCCTGTAAGACATCGACCGCGCCGGCATCTAGCATCTGCCGGAAATAATCGATGTCGTTACCGTATTCGCCAACTGCGATATCCATTCCGGCAGGTGCGCGGTCGCGAATAAGTCGCAATCCTTCGAGGTCATCTGATGAAACCGGTTCTTCGAACCAGGTGACTTTGAATTCTTCAAATGCGCGCCCCTGGGCGAGCGCCTGTTTGCGCGAATAAGCGCCATTCGCATCGACAAAAAGATCAACATCTCCGCCAATCGCCTTACGCGCCGCCGCGACGCGTTGCCTGTCGATCCTGGCGTCACGCCCAATTTTTATTTTAACCCGCGAAATCCCCTGCTCTACCCAACCTCGAAGCTGATCCTGCAATTTCTCGTTTGAGTCATTGGTGAACCCGCCGCTTCCGTAAATTGGCAATGCGTCGCGCACCTCGCCAAGCAGTGTCACCAGTGGTAAATCGAGCAAGCGCGCTTTCAAATCCCACAGCGCAGTGTCCACCGCGGAAATGGCCATCGCGCAGATGCCCGGACGGCCGAGATTGCGAATCGAACGCAGCATCGCCAACCACGTGGCCTGCACCGACATCGCATCACAACCAACGACGATTTCTTTTAGTTTGTCCTCAATTAACTTCGCCGTCGCCGAATCCGCATACGTGTAACCGAGTCCCTGCTTGCCGCCAGCCGTCACCTCTGCAATTACGATGGTGGTACTGTCCCACTCGTACGTTCCATCGGCTTCCGGCGTTTCGGTGGGAATCGTGTACGCGGAAACGCGAAGTCCCTGGATTGGAGTGCTGTCGCGGGGCATCGTCATTGTCCGGGTAACGCATGCGTCCCGCATGTTGGCGAGCGCGTCCTCGCGATCGCGAACTTTCCCCGTACGTTTTCAAGTTGACGGCCAAACGAAATCCAAAGGGAAGACTGTTTCGGCGCGACGCCGAAACCAACACGCGAGACGCGTGCGCTACCCAAAGGCGCGGCGTGCGCCGTCATTTCTTGTGCGGCAGAATGCCTTGAACGGCTTCCTTGAACGTTTGTTTGATCATGTGACCCAGCCGCGGCTCGCCCTCGATCATGGATTCGATGAACTTCTTGGCTTCCTCAAACGTGATGTGTGGCGGCAATGTCGGAACTTCTGGATCAGTGATGGCTTCAAGGATGACGGGACGCGTCGCGCTTAAGGCCTGTTCCCACGCGGGCGCGATCTGTTCCGGCTTATCAATGCGAATGCCAGTAAGACCGAGCATTTCAGCATAGCGCGCAAACTCAAACGGGGGCACGTTTTGCGAGCACTCGTACTTTGGATCCCCGGCCATCACGCGTTGCTCCCAAGTCACTTGGTTCAGGTCGCGATTGGCCAAAACCAAAATGATCAGGCGCGGATCGCTCCATTCTTTCCAATAATTGGCGATGGTGACGACTTCGTTGATTCCGTTCATCAGCATCGCGCCGTCACCGACCGTCGCGATCACAACGCGATCCGGAAAAGCAAACTTCGCAGCGATAGCGTACGGCACGCCAGGTCCCATGGTGGCCAAGTTCCCCGAGAGCGAAGCCATCATGCCCCGGCGCACTTTCAAATCGCGCGCAAACCAGTTCGCTGCCGAGCCCGAGTCAGCCACGATGATGCAGTTGTCCGGCAGCCGCGGCGACAATTCCCAGAAAACGCGCTGCGGATTGATCGGCTTCGCCTCATTCATCGCGCGCGCCTCCAAAACTTTCCACCACTCGGCAATGCCGTCCTCAATCTTCTTTCGCCATTGCCGATCTTCCTTGCGCTTCAGCAGCGGCATTAATGCGCGCAACGTTTCTGCGCTGTCGCCGACCAGATTGACCTCCATCGGATAACGCACGCTTACCATCTTTGCATCGATATCGATCTGCACGCCGCGCGCCTGTCCTTCCTTCGGCAAAAATTCCGAGTATGGAAAACTGGAGCCAACGACGAGCAACGTGTCGCATCCTTCCATCATGTCCCAGCTCGGCTTGGAACCCAGGAGCCCGATTGGACCTGTGCAAAACGGCAAATCATCAGGGATAACGGCCTTGCTCCTTTGGAATAACGCGAGGCGGCGCGTAGCCGACGCCCGAATGAATCGTTCCGTGCTTGCGAGGCGGCGTTTCGACCGCACTCATTTCCTGGACATCGTTCGGAATAATAATGCAGGTGACGGTGCGTTCCGCTTTGGCGATTCGAATCGCGCGATCAATGAGGTGCCGGATCGCTGCGGGCGTGGATGCCATGTGCACGTACTCGTGCGCGACGTCTTTAAAAAGTGTGACGAGATCGACTTCCTGCTGATAATCACCACCGATTGCCGCGCGTGCCTGTTGGCCAACAATCGCTACCACCGGCGCGTGATCCATCTTCGCGTCGTAAAGTCCATTGAGCAGATGGATCGCGCCCGGCCCAGACGTCGCGAGACAAATGCCCACTTCCCCGGTGAACTTGGCGTGCGCGCACGCCATGAACGCAGCCATCTCTTCGTGGCGCACCTGGACGTATTCGACGGCGCCGTTCGCCCGATCGAGCGCGCCCATGATCCCGTTAATGCCGTCGCCGGGATAGCCGTAGATGCGTTTCAATCCCCACTCGTTAATCCGTTTGATCAGAAAATCGCTCGTAGTTTCAGTCATCATGATTCTCTTATTAATCGTATCTCGCCGTCATCCTGAGCGGAGCGAAGCGGAGTCGAAGAACCCCGTGGCGGTAAATTGAGCTTGCTTCAACGGGATTCCTCGACTTCGCTCGGAATGACAGCGCTTGAATTCGTTTATTTATCAATCACATGGAAAAGCTATCGTCGTAAGCAACGCGTTCTCGGCCTGACAGGCCGCGGATTTTTCTTACCCGCTCTAGCGGTTAATGATTTTTTGCGATCCGAGGAATATGGCAGCGCCGACCAGTCCCCAGGCAGCCTGGTTCATAAAGCCTAGCGACCCGGTAAACGCAGCGAGCGCCGGTGGGACATGCGAAAGGTTGCCCAGCAACTCTTGAAAAAGGGTTTCGCGCACGCCGACTCCGCCGAGCGAAATAGGCACCGAGACGATTGTATCGACGAGCGGCATGATCGACAAAATGTCCGCGAGACTGGCCGCATGACCCGCCGAGGCGTGCAGTGATTCGCCTGCGCAATAATAGCTTGTGTAATACGCGAGATGCGCCGCTACGGTGATGAGGAAAGCGAATGCCATTGTCACAAGATGCGTGCGATAACGCCGCAGCGCTTCGCCAGATTCGATGATCACTTTCCGAAATGGCGTTACTTTCGGCAGTTCGGATAAAAGGCCGGCGCTCGCAAGCCAGAAAAGTAGAACAACGAACACAAAACTAGCGCCCAGTAAAGCGAGTGCGAGATAGACGATGTGTAAAGATGAACTTGAGCGAGTCAGCGCGTTGAAACGCAGGGAAAGACTCATCCCGGCGAGAAACAACAACGTCAAAAGTCCGAGCACACGATCCATGGCGACGGAAGGCGTCGCGCCGATCTTTCTTCCGGGCGCCAGCTTGAATACAAAGTAAAGCCTCATGGCATCGCCTCCGACGCCTCCCGGGAGAAATTGATTGAAAAAAAGACCGATCATCACGATCGCACCAGCTCGCAGCCAACTCAGCCGGATTCCCTGGATGCGCAGCAGCAGCTGCCAACGCACTGTGGCCAGGATTTCAACCACGCTGTAGCAAAGCCAGCCGAGTATTAGCCAGATGCCGTCGGCCTGCTTTAAAGCGACTGCGATCTGCGCTCTTCTTTGCGGATCGTGAAAGACGTACCACAGACCGGCTGCGGTCACGAGTAATTGGAGCAACAGAATGCCGACACGTTTCAGCGTATCCACGCGCGACGCCATCAGGCTGACAAATCGATCAAGGGCAAACCAGTTTCTTCGTCCTTTAGCCGGCGCAAATGAACAGGCGTCTCGGTAACGATCATTTCCAACGTGGGCCAGACTCGACCGTTCAGGAAATGACCGCCGTGCGCGGTGCCATCGCGTTTTCCAATCACCGCATGCGCGTGAAGCATTGGGTTGCCGTCCTTTTCTACGATGTTGCCAAGAAAGGAAAGGACCTCCACCTGTTCCTTCACGGGAATTTCCTGATAGCTCTTCTTTTGCCGATCGAAGAAGGCAAGAGTGACTTCACTGAAACCGCCAATGGCGGTGACCTGTGTTCCTCGGAGCGCGTTTTCAGCAGCGAACCGCAATAGCGATTCTTTGACTTCATCATCTTTATCGAACACGAGCGCGAACGTTTTCACGCCGTTTTCATCATGCAGCAATTTCGATTTCATAGAGCCTCCAATTTCTTGTAATCTCGCTGCACACAGACCTTGCCTCGTCTAAGGCACGGGCAGCCGAGATTGTAATCGTCTTTCTTTCTTATCGTTTATTGCACGGCGCGTGGTTTTCACTCGCCGGGACGACGATGGAAACTTTCGCGCCAACCCCCGCGATCTCCGTGGCGGCGGGCAAGAGTGAAACGATCCGCTTCATACGACTCGAATAAGTTGTTCCCGTTCATCCCTGATCGGCAAACAACAATCTTTAGTGTTGTGTAACCGGTATGGCTTGCCAATCGTTGAGTTCAAAATGGCCCGCCGCCAAGGCACGACGAGAGAGCATGTCCTCTGCGACCTGTGATCGAGGAGCAACGCAGGCGCCGGGCCATTTTCAACTCAACCCTCCGGGCCGCGGTTCTTTGAGCGAATTTCCGCGTCGCTCGCTCGGCCAGTATCGCAATGGATACAGGCGCTTCGCTCGCTTCTTGAAATTCACCCAAACTCCTGGCGGCGATTGGCAAGCCATACCGGGTTACACAACACTAGCCGCCTGCCTCGCCCGTGACGGCGACCATCGCATCAGACTTCTACTTATACACTAATCTGCCGGGCGCCCGATTGTCCGACGTTTGCAGCAGACGCATAATTACTGAAGCAACACGAACGGTTATGAGAACAATCAACTCAATCGGGGACCTCCGCCAACAGATTCATAATGACCTGCGGATACAGCATCCCGAGTGGGTTCTGCCAAACGGCGAATCCCCAATGTGCGATGTCTACGAGGCGCGGCTCACGAATCTGCTCGCACTTGCGTCCGGCCCGTCGTGCGACGCCCGCGCCGGAATGAACAGCGTATCGGAAATCAAATCGAGGCCGCGTTAGCGTTTGCGCGGCCGGACCTCCAAACGTGGATTACAACTCTCACCGATCGTTTATCGAGCGTATTCGCTGCCTGATGTCTGAAAGCTTATGAAAAACTTAATCTGGTATGGAGCCATGGCCGCCGTTGTAACTGTCGCTGCTACGGCGTCGGGCCAGAGCCAAATCCATCAGACTTCCAGTAGCAGCTCCAGCTACATTGTAACCAGCAAGCTAATCGGCAGGAAGGTCAAGTCGTCCGAAGGTGAGAAAATCGGCGTAATTAAAGAGGTCGTAATCGATCGTACCAATGGCTGCATGGCTTACACTGTTGTGTCGACCGGTGGTGAAGGGACAGGTGTTGCTAGCGGTGATGGCAAGATTGTTGCAGTTCCATGGGCGGTATATTCTCTCACATCGGATCTGAGCATTCTTACGGTTAATGTCGATCGGGACAAGATCTACAACGCTCCGCCTTTCGACTACGCGCGGATGGATGAATACGCCCGGCCCGATTACATCGATAACATTTATAGCTACTATGGCGTTAGCCCCGGTCCGCGTACGGCCGCCGGAACTTCCAGCGGAGCCACAGCGGGAACAGATGTCACCGGAACAGCAGGAGCGACTGTCAGTCCAGGCGAAGTAGCTTCGCCGGCTCCCGCTGCAACCGTCGCGCCGAACAAAACATCTTCAGCGCGAACGCACGCTGCTTCCGCTGTGACTCCCGATACCGCTTCTAGCGTAAATCAGTCACGAACAGCAACACGGAATGTGACGACAATTGGTTCGGGGATGAGTCACCGCGAAAGAGCATCACCAAGCATGACCGAGGAGTCTGATTCGGAAAACACAAGCAGTCCGAGCGAGAACAAAAGATCGCGACGCAAAGCTGTTGAAGACGCGGAAGATTAAACTGCCAATATAATCACTATTCTTTGGAATCGCCCTTGCGCTGGTGCGTTTAAATCATACACACGCCTGGCCTAAGGTCTTCAAGCTCCTGGCGATCTGCATTGTCGTAGAAGATCTCTCTGCCGATCGCCCCGGCTCATCACATGATAACGCGCTCCAGCCTAGTGAATGCGCAGTGGTGTGGGCATGGGCGTTGATTTCTTTGCTCCCTTTTTCCTTTTTCTTCTCAGTTAATCAGTCAGCGGATTGGCATGGCCTCTCCTCTTCGGAAAAGGAGAGGGGGAGGGCGAGGAGTTGGGGTACGGTGCTCTCTATGGCAACATCGTAACGCTGCCAAACGGGTTGAACGTGGCCGTACCAGTATAGTTGCTGGCGTTCGTGCTGACGTTGTGCTGGAACGTAACCGTCAAGGTTGCGGTTCCACCGTTGGCGGCGATCGTCCGCTGCGCCGTCGTACCAAGCAGCGAACTGGTGGTAAGCGAGCCACCGCCGGTTGAGGTGTTATAGATCGTCGTCCCGTTGAACGTGATCTTGGTCAGGTTGCCATTAGTAGCCTGCGGCCAGGTCATGGCCAATCCCGTAAGAACCTGGCCGACCGCCGCATTGTTCTGGAAAGTGATCGTGACTTTGGTCGAGCTGAACGTCTTGGTAGTGACGCCGATCGTTACTGGCGTAGGTGTTGGTGTTGGTGTTGGTGTAGGCGTAAACGTGGCAGTAGCTGTCGCCGTCGGGATTGGAGTAAACGTTGCAGTAGCTGTGGCTGTAGGCGTGAATGTAGCCGCCGGTGTAGACGTAGGCGTAGGCGTGGGAACGTCGCAGTCAGCGAAAGAGGCGCCCTCGAATATGCCGCCGGGGATGTTATCGAAGAAGGAGGTAACATAGCTAGTGCCATCGAACTGCACTAGAGCGGTGCCTGCGCCATCCTCGCTCGTAACCAGAACGTTGCCACCCAACCCTGTGAAGTCGGCCGGAAAATATTGGTAGATCCCGTAGGGCCCCTGCTCATTGAGTGTGATCGCCTGGAAGAGCTCGCCGCCCGAGCAGAAGGTGCACGGAGTCTGCGGGATAACAAGAACTTCTTCGACACCGTGCCACTCGACGACATCTAAAGTCACGTTGCCGTTGCTGTCCATTGCATGGACAGCACCGGGGCTGGTGGTCACAGTATTGGGGTAGTCTTCGTCGGTCACCCAAAGCTGGCCGCCAAAGGGCCCGAAGGCCCGCGGCACCACAGCTGGATTTTCAATTGTGCAGGGCCGTAGGTTATTATCCAGGACAAACCCGACATTGGTGGCATTGCCTTCCCCGTCCACCTTCCACACGCCGCCGCTGCCTTTACAGGTCACGATCATGTTAAAGTCAAATGTGCCCTCATGATCGAAGGTAATCCCGGTATGGTCCCCTGGATTCGAGCAGCCTCCGTCTGGGATGGTGGCAAACAGTGTGGGAGGATCGGGTAGCGTGATCTTATAGAGGTTGGGGCCGGCTGTGATAAAATAATCGCGTGGGGTGAACCCGGCATTCGCGGACTGGTTCGGAGCGATAGCCACGTATAATTCATAACAGCCGCCACCAAACGGGGTCGGGATCTGCCCTATCGTCGCGAATCCGCCCACACAGTCGATCTTATCGATGTTTGTGAAGCCCGTGAAGCTACAGTATTCGGTCGCGATCAGATCGGCTGGCGCAGCGGCCACGCCTAGGGGCCCGGCCTGATAGGGGGGAGGCTCGGGGTTGTGGACACCGCTAAAGAAATGGTTAGGGGTGAATGTAGCGGTCGCGGTAGGGGTCGGTGTAAACGTAGCCGTAGCTGTAGCTGTGGGCGTAAATGTGGCTGTAGCTGTGGGAGGGGGTGTCGGTGTGTTTGCAGCCGTCGGTGTTGGCGTAGGAGTGAATGTCGCGGTCGCAGTCGCTGTCGGTGTTGCCGTTGCCGTCGGTGTTGGAGTAAATGTTGCCGTTGCGGTCGCTGTACCGGTGGCAGTCGG
>QHPG01000198.1 GCA_003219005.1 Verrucomicrobiota bacterium | reverse complement strand
CGGGCACGCGGCCGAGAAATCCTAAACAACTCCGCCCCACGCTTCCCACAGGGAAGCGGCTACAGATATCGATCTCAGCGCGCGGAGTCGCGTCGGTACTCGTCACGCATCATCAGCACAAGCAGACACATTTAGCGTCGAGCGAAGCCATTTTTTACTTTGTTTTCCCCGGACCCCACAAGGCCCTGCCGGGTTTTGCGCCGGTGTGCTCGCCGCCCTTGAGAACCTGTGCACCATTTACGAAAACATGCTTCACACCGACCGCGTATTGGTGCGGCTTTTCAAACGTCGCGCGATCCGCAATAGTCGCAGGATCAAACACCACCACGTCGGCAAACATTCCTTCCTTGAGAAATCCGCGATGATCCAGACCGAGATTGGTGGCGGGCAATCCACTCAGTCGCCGAATCGCCTCAGTCAGCGAAAGCACTTTTTCGTCGCGCACGTATTTGCCGAGCACGCGCGCAAAATTTCCGTAGGCGCGCGGATGCGGATTCGATTTCAAGAAAACGCCTTCTGGCGCCTGCGAAGCCTCGTCCGAGCCGAACGAAATCCAGGGCTTAGCGAGTTCTTTCTTGATGTTCGCTTCCGAGATCATGAAATAAATCGTCCCGATGCGCGATCCGTCCTCGGCGATCAAATCCATCGCAGTATCGATCGGATCTTTGCCGCGCATTTTCGCGACTTCAGCGAGCGTTTTGCCAGTGAGCGGCTTCAATGTTTCTGATTTGAACTGGCTGAGAAGAATGTGTTCCGGGCCGCCGGCAGCGAGATACATGTTTTCCCATTCGTCACTTGGCGTTTGCACTTGCGCTTTGATTTTCTCGCGCGTCGCCGGATCACGCAGTCGCTTAAACAAAGCCGGGTATCCGCCGTCCTCAGTCCAAGGCGGAAGACACGCGTCCAGCCCGGTCCCACCCGCAGTATAAGTGTACATGTCTGCCGTAATTTTCAGTCCTTCCTTCTGCGCCGCTTCAATCCGCGAAAGAAGATCATCGATCTTGCCCCAATTCGGCTGGCCCGCCGCTTTGATGTGATAAACTTCCGCTGGAATTCCTGCTTCCCGGCTGATTCGGATGAGTTCGTTCAGCGCTTCAAGCAATCGATTCCCTTCGCTGCGCATATGCGAGATGTATTTGCCCTGATATTTCGAGGCGACCTTGCACAACTCGATCAACTCC
Source organism: Verrucomicrobiota bacterium (assembly GCA_003219005.1). Taxonomy (GTDB): domain Bacteria; phylum Verrucomicrobiota; class Verrucomicrobiia; order Chthoniobacterales; family UBA10450; genus Udaeobacter. The sequence continues at coordinate 6,310 of QHPG01000198.1, read as the reverse complement.
TCGGTCTTGGCGTAAAACGCTGGCGGATAGATCAGCGAGGTGCCGATCCCTAGCGCGCCCGCCTCCATCTCTTTGCGAACCAGTTCGCGCATTTGATCGAGCTGTTCCGGCGTCGGCTGTTTATCTTCGAAACCAATCACGTTCTCGCGGATCGTGGTCGCGCCGATGAACGACGCGACATTGCAGGAGATGCCGCGATTCTCCAGATAACGCAGATATTCCGCGAGCGTGTTCCATTTAATGTCGTATTTGATGTCGCTCTGCTCGCGCAGCATGTGCTCGCGCACGCGATCGTTCACCGGGCCCATCGATTCGCCTTCGCCCATGATCTCGGTAGTGACGCCCTGACGAATCTCGCTTTGCGACCGGCCATCTTGAATCAGCGATTCGTTCGACCAGGAAAGCATGTTGATGAAACCCGGGGCGACGGCGAGCCCGTTAGCATCGATAACTGTCTTCGCTTTGACTGACTTGAAATCTCCAAGGCCCACAATGCGGTCGCCGCGAATCGCAAGATCGACATGTCGCGGTTCAGCGCCCGTTCCCTCGTAAAGCGTGCCGCCCTTGATAATCACGTCAAAATTCAGCGGCTTCTGCGCAAACAGTGGCAAAGGAATTACCAGCAAAACACTTAGGCAAAAAAGAACTCTCTTCATCGCGCGTGCAAAATGAACGCTCCGCCGCGCGCGTCAAGAAGCGAAAAAGCAATTCAGATTCACTGAAACAGATTCACTGAAAGGGTGTTATATTAGCTGATGAAAAGAACAACGAAATCCGAAAGCAAATCTCGCGGGCTAGGTGTGTTGCTGTTGTTGCTTTGCGCGGGCGCCGTAGCAGTCTTGATCACGGGGTGCGCGGAAGCGCCTCCTGTGACCGCGTATGACGCCGGTTATTGGGTTCCGACCGGGAGCTACTGGCGTGACTACGACGGCTACTATCAGGCCTATCCATTCTCGGATGCGCCCAACGGACCGCGTTATCGCATCGTCGATGGCATGCACGTTTACGAGCCGTACTACTACGGCGGTAATGCGACTCCCGCCGTTCCAGGTTATGCTACGGTTGGTCTTCCAGCCGAGTGAAGATTACTAAAGGCGGCGTGCCGCGGTTGCGTCTTCGCAGCGCAGCACGAGTCAGTGCTTGCGCTGGTGCGGCACATCCATTGCGAGTTTGGTTGCGCATCCGCGCAGGCATGGCTCGCCGATAATTTTTGCGGAGACCGGCTCGTCTCATTTCGTCTTCGAGACGAAGCCACGATTCTTTTAACCGACTCGGAACACAGCCGATCGAGCGACGCGGTGCGAATTGTACAGTAAAGGTTCAACTGATAGTGATTGTCGTTGTGCCTGACGAACCACAGGCGACAGAGTCGCACGCGCGGCTCCGCGACAACAAAAGGGAAAATTCAGTATTCAAGAAAGGGGAAGATCTGATGAACACGACAATGAAACCCAAGCGTCACAGTCGAGCATTGCTACTGTCGATCCTTTGCGCAGGCGTCGTTGCAACTTTTCTGGGCGGATGTGCAGAGGGGCCTTACATGACTGCGTATGACACCGGTTATACTTATCCAACCACGTATTATACGCCGTACTCGTACGACTATTACAACGGTTACCCGTCTTCATACTATTACGGGGACGGGGCAATGGCTCAGCGGACCTACGTAAACTACGGCCGGGGCTATAACAGCTACATTTACGGGTATTGATTTGTGACGCGCGCTTGGTTGACGCATCGGCGCCGTCCGGCAGATGCCGGATGCGCCGATGCGTTTTTTCTTTTGGCCCTGTTTCGTTGAGTCGTCAGACCGCCGGCTGGACTATTATCCCTTCTATCTGTGTTACGGCTACTACGGCGGGGCGTACTACTCCTGACCCAGCCGGATTATTTCTCCGTTTTATCAGGTCCAGATTCCGTTCACTGACAAAAGCAAACTCACTGGCCTGCGCCAACGAGCGGGAATGGAGGCGGCAGCAGGCGCTCAACGCCGACGTGCAGGCGATGTCGGCCGCGCTCATCTTTTTGAGGTTGATGTCCGACATGGCGGTTAAAGCCTGCTCCTCGATCTGGCTTTGCAGGGTGGCAGCGTTGGCGAGCGCGCCGTTGCTGTTGTTGAGCGCCTCGGCTGCCAGTATGCGTACAATCTGAGCGCCAGCGCACTGGAAGTCGGCACCTACCGAGTAGACGTTATCATTCAACGGTCAGGTTGTAAGCAGCGCCACCTTCGCATTGACATAAGACGCTGCAATATTTCACAATCAGCCGTCACGCTTTACCGTGTGGCGGCTTTTTGTTTCGCTTCACGCTCACCACTCTTTGAAATCGCCCTTGTGCTCGTGCGTTTCGATCACGTTGCCTGCGTCATCGTAGATGCGAATGACGGCATCATGTGAGCGGCTATCACGATCACGGATGCGGCGTCGGACGCGGCCTCGGCGTCGGGATCATTCTTGGTGTAGGTGTTGCCCGAGCCGGCGTTGGTGTAGGTGTTGCGGTTGCTGTCGTTGTTGGGGTACCTGTCGTTGTTGGGGTAGCTGTAGTTGTTGGGGTAGCTGTAGGTGTTGGAGTAAGGCTCGATGTCCCTGCGCAGTATTTCCCGCCAGTGTTGAAGTAGGTAACCTGATCCTGAGTTCCGCCCCAGACGATCATTTGATTGGTGCTGTCGCTCCAAACTGCCGTGTGAAGGAATCGGGCATCGGGTACGTTAACAGTGCTGGTGGTTGTCCAACTATCCGCACTGGGATCGTATCTCCCGCCGCGGTTTAATTGGTTGGTGCGATTCTCCCCTCCCCAGACGATCATTTCACTGCCGGTCCAGACTGCCGTGTGAATACGTCGACCAATCGGCGCATCGGTAATAGTCGTGGCCATCCAACTGTCGGTAGCGGGCTCGTATCTCCCGCCGGTGTTCAAATAGATCCCGTTGTATCCGCCCCATACGATCATTTGACTACCAGTCCAGACTGCCGTGTGATGGTCTCGTCCTGAGGGTGCGTCGGCCAAGGTGGTGGCTGTCCAACTATCCGTGCTGGGGTTGTATCGCCCGCCCGTGTTGAAGTAGGTAACGTTATCCGGAGTTCCGCCCCAGACGATCATTTGATTGGTGCTGTCGCTCCAAACTGCCGTGTGAAGGAATCGGGCATCGGGTACGTTAACAGTGCTGGTGGTTGTCCAACTATCCGCACTGGGATCGTATCTCCCGCCGCGGTTTAATTGGTTGGTGCGATTCTCCCCTCCCCAGACGATCATTTCACTGCCGGTCCAGACTGCCGTGTGAATACGTCGACCAATCGGCGCATCGGTAATAGTCGTGGCCATCCAACTGTCGGTAGCGGGCTCGTATCTCCCGCCGGTGTTCAAATAGATCCCGTTGTATCCGCCCCATACGATCATTTGACTACCAGTCCAGACTGCCGTGTGATGGTCTCGTCCTGAGGGTGCGTCGGCCAAGGTGGTGGCTGTCCAACTATCCGTGCTGGGGTTGTATCGCCCGCCCGTGTTGAAGTAGGTAACGTTATCCGGAGTTCCGCCCCAGACGATCATTTCATTGGTAATGTCGCTCCAAACGGCCGTGTGAAAGATACGTGCATCGGGTACGTTGGTAGTGCTGGTGGCTGTCCAACTATCGGTGCTGGGATCGTATCTGCCGCCGGTGTTCCTGGCTCCGGCGTTGTCACGACCGGACCAAATGACCATCTTACTGCCGGTCCAGACTGCCGTGTGAAACGCTCGCATCGTGGGTGCGTTGGTAGTACTGGTGGCTGTCCAACTGTCAGTGCCGGGTGTGTATCTCCCGCCCGTATTCAAATTAATGGTCCCGTCAAATCCGCCCCAGATGATCATTTCACTGCCGGTCCAGACTGCCGTGTGAACGCGTCGAACAGAGGGCGCATTGATAGTAGTCGTGGCCATCCAACTGTCGGTAGCGGGCTCGTATCTCCCGCCGGTGTTCAAATAGCTCCCGTCGTATCCGCCCCAGATGATCATTTCACTACCAGTCCAGACTGCCGTGTGCTGATCTCGGGCAGATGGCGCGTTGGCCAAGCTGGTGTCCGTCCAAATATCGCCCGTACAGGTCGTCGGGACGAAAATTTGCGGCAGCGTGTACACAGCGTCTGCCGATCCCTTCGCTATCATCGAGATTGGCCAGAATGCTTTGGCTTGTGCTGACACGAATTGCTTGTTTCGGTTTTCACTTTGGCCAGATAAATTGGCAATAATACGTTCCGCTAGAATCGGCCTAGCCAAACACTCGGCGATGACAAAGGGATCGTTGCCGAGCGATGCAAAGAGTTCGTGCAACACCTCTGGCTGTTTCGTGTGCTGTGCCATGCGATCCATTTCAGCTTGCAATCGCTCAGCAGTCACTGACTGTTGCCAGTAATCCTCCAGCGCCTGTGACTTGCGCAGATAATCTGCGACTTTCTTTTCCACCTGCGCCTGTGACATCACCGCATCGAGTGACGGTTTGAAATCCGGACGCTCTTTTGGCCAGATGCGGTGGCGCCAGTAAACGTCTTCAATGGCTCGTTGATACGCCACGCGCTCGGCAAATGTCAGAGTTCTCTGCGCACGAGCCTGCCACTGGCCCATTGCGAATGGAATCGCAAAAAGGCTGACTAGTAAAAGCAGGTAAAAGGCGCCTCGAATAACATGCGCTTTAATGGAAGGGGCTATTTGTTTTTTCATAGAGCCAGATCTTAATTCAGTGCCGATCTTCGTCTGGGTCGCAAAAATGTCGAGGCTTTTTTCTTTCTTTTTGGGGAAACCACGGATGACGCTGATTGCACGGATGGCTTTACCACTCTTTGAAGTCGCCCTTGTGCTCGTGCGTCTCGATCACGCTGCCAGTTTAATAAAAGATGTCCCATTCTTACTTTTATCTTGATCGAACGAATTTTACCATGCTACGCTGTCGATTCGATGAAGCTGTTACAGTTATTGGCCGTTGTTCTTTTGGCTGTCGGTTGCGCGTCGGAAAGCAAACGAATTCAATCCGTGTCCACGCCGGAATTGAAATTGCGACACACGCAGCTCGTTGAGGAAGTTGTGCAGCCGCCAAAAGAAAAAGAACAGATTGAATTTGAGTTGCTGCAAAGATGGCAAGCTGGTGACAGAGCCGCTTATTTGCCGGTGTTTTCCCTTTAATCACCCCGCAAAGGTCGGCTTCACGGTGGTAGCATCGGACAATCCCAGCTATGCCCGATACTTCAGGAACTATACCGGCCGAATACTCCCCGCATCTGTTCGTTAATTAAATTTCAATCGCAAGCCCGCAATCTGGATTGCTGACGCACATCGCGGCGGAAAGCGTTTCATTGTGCACGCGGATGAAAAGCTGCCTGCGTTTTGGTTCGAATCCAAGCGAGTTAGCCACGTAAAAAAGGGTCGTTTGGAGTTCCGCGTTTACGCGGCGTGGCAAGCGCACGCCATAATCACTGCCTCAAGGCGGAACTCCAAGGGCATTCGCAAATCTGTCGAACGGGCGTATATTTGGAGTCCGCCCTATGAAGGAATTGAACATAGAGAACCTGCGTATCACCATTGGCGATCAGGAGATTGTTCGCGGACTGACTCTCCGTGTGCCTCGCGGTGAAGTGCACGCGCTCATGGGCCCAAATGGTTCAGGAAAAAGTACCCTGGCAAAAGTCCTGGCTGGTCACCCTGATTACCAGGTGACCGCTGGCAAGGTGTTGATGGATGGTGAGAATCTCCTCGAACTCGAACCGGATGAACGGGCGCGGCGCGGTTTGTTCATGGCGTTCCAGTACCCCAGCGAAATCCCAGGCGTAACGATTGCGAATTTTCTCCGCGCAGCCCTGCAATCGCGTCTGCCCGAAGGCGAAGAACTCGAGGCCACCGATTATTACGCCAGGCTCTACGAAAAGATGGAGCTGCTCGGTATGGATCGTTCGTTTACTTCGCGGTCGGTGAACGAGGGATTTTCCGGCGGTGAAAAAAAGCGCGCTGAAATTCTGCAACTGGCGGTGCTCGAACCCAAGTATGCCGTTCTGGATGAAACCGATAGCGGCCTTGATATCGATGCGCTCAAGACCGTTGCGCACGGAGTGAATTCGTTGCGCGGACCCGATCTTGGGATATTGTTAATCACGCATTATCAGCGCCTCCTGAACTACATCGTCCCCGATTACGTCCATGTGATGGTAGGAGGGCGAATCGTTAGGAGTGGGCGAAAAGAGCTCGCTCTGGAGCTCGAGGAGAGGGGCTACGATTGGGCGCGGGAGGGGGCGGTTGAACCAGCGTTTAGATAAACAGGGGGAAATACACAATGAAAACCGAAACTTCT
>QHPG01000197.1 GCA_003219005.1 Verrucomicrobiota bacterium | reverse complement strand
GAAGATTTCGTCTGGCAAATCTGCCAGCAACGCGGGAATCTTTGCCGATGACTCAGCCGATCCGCATCGCCATGTGGTCGGGCCCGCGGAACATCTCGACGGCGATGATGCGCGCCTGGGGAAATCGACCGGACACCGTTGTCGTCGATGAGCCGTTTTACGCCTATTACCTAAAGGCGACCAGCAAAGAGCATCCTGGTGCGGAAGAAGTGATCGCCACAGGTGAAATCGATTGGCGAAAGGTCGTCGCGCAGCTCACTGGCCCAATCCCAAAGGGCAAGCGCATCTTTTTCCAAAAGCAGATGACGCATCATCTCCTGCCCGAAGTAGATCGGCAATGGCTGGATGAGGTGACGAATTGTTTTCTCATTCGCGATCCGCGCGAAGTCATCGCTTCCTATATCAAGAAGAGGGAGAATCCGGCAGTGGAAGATCTCGGCTACGTGCAGCAGGTGGAGATTTTCGATTTTGTACGAACGAGCGCGGAATCGCTACCGCCCATTCTCGATGCCAAAGACGTGCTGGAAAATCCAGAACGAATGATGCGGCTGCTTTGCAAGGCAATCGGTGTCGAGTTTAGCGAGTCGATGCTGTCCTGGCCGCCCGGATTCCGCGAGACCGATGGAGTCTGGGCAAAGCATTGGTACGGCGAGGTGGCAAAGACGACGTCGTTTCGGCCGTATCATCCCAGACATGATGAAGTGCCGGAACGCTTGAGCAAAATTTACGAAAGGTGCCGCGATTGCTACGAGCGGTTATACGAGTGGCGGCTGCATTAAAACGGGGTCATACCGACCCAGCTACTTGCAGCGCCCTGTGGACAATCAGCGAAAGAATCCATCAAGTAGCTGGGGAGGGACCTCACAATGCATTGAAGATTTACTTGCGTCCCTTTGCTGTGCATCATCCAGCATATCGCGCGGTCGTGCGATTGCTTGTGTGCTTCCTTCCCCCGATGAGAGGTTCCTCGTTACGCTCGGAATGACAAACTGAAATGCTTCAGAAATTCGACGAACGAAACCGTGATCTGCTTGTGAACATCAACGGAGAGTTGGTGCATCGCGACAAAGCCGGGATCAGCCCCTTTGATTCGGCTGTGCAAGGCGGTGACGCAGTGTGGGAAGGCTTGCGTCTGTACAACGGCCGCATTTTCAAGCTCCACGAACATCTCGAGCGGCTGGAGCGTTCGGCTCACGGCCTATCGTTTGCCGAAATTCCGCCGAGTGAAAAAATCATCCAGGAAATCAAACGCACGCTCGCCGCGAACAAAATGCGCGACAGCGTGCACATTCGCCTCACGCTAACTCGCGGAATAAAAATCACTTCGGGTATGGATCCCCGGCTGAATCAAAGCGGGCCGACATTGATCGTGCTCGCAGAACACAAGGCGCCCGTTTATGCGAAAACGGGACTAACTTTAATCACCAGCAAAATGCGTCGGCCGCCACCGGAGGTTCTCGATGCGCGAATTCATCACGCGAACCTGTTGAATTCGATTTTGGCAAAGATCGAAGCGAACAACGCGGGCGCGGACGACGCGCTTATGCTCGACACGCACGGTTTTGTCGCGGAGACGAACGCGACACATGTGTTCATTGTGCGCAACGGCGATCTGGCGACCAGCCGTTGCGTGGCGTGCCCGGAAGGAATTACCCGCGCGATGGTGATCGAGATTTGTGCTGCGCAGAAAATTCGTTGCATCGAGACCGATTTGTCAGTCGTCGATGTTTACGGCGCCAACGAGATCTTTTGCACAGGCACCATGGGCGAATTGGCCGCGGTCACAAAGATCGATAATCGGCAGATCGGCGATGGAAGCGTCGGCCCGATGACAAAGCGCCTGAGCGATCTCTACGCTCAGCGCACCGCGAGCGAAGGCGTTCAGGTTGTCTAGTTTTTGTAGCGGCGATCTATGACCGCCGCAGCACCTCGAGCTGATTCTATCGCTCGCCCCAGGTTTTCTTTTTGAACGAGACGCGGCCCGATCCCTGTTCGAAGGCTTCGAAGTGCTCCGAGTTTTGCTGATAATATTTTTGGTGATACGCCTCCGCGGGATAGAACTTCATCGCCGGAAGGATTTCAGTGACAATCGGTTTATGGAATTTGCCCGAGCTCGCCAGCTTCTCTTTTGACGCCGCGGCAATTTTCTTCTCCTCCGCGTTCCTGTAAAAAATTGCGGCGCGATAACTCGGACCGATATCGGTGAACTGACCGTCGGCCTGAGTGGGATCGATTTGCCGCCAATAGATGTCGAGCAGTTGCTCGTAGGAAATTTTCGCCGGGTCGTATGTGATTTCGATCGACTCGCGATAGTTTGTCCTTTCGGACGAGATTAGCTGATAAGTAGGGTTTGGCTCCGTTCCGCCAGAATAACCCACAACGGTCTTGATCACGCCGTTTGCCTTATCGAATGCCGGCTGAATACACCAAAAACAACCGCCAGCAAAAATCGCGGTTTTTGTTGCCGGCGGAGAAGAATTTTGCGCATGGCTATGCGCGGCAGTCACAGCCGCGAGCGCTGCGCAGCCGAGCGCAAGAAGAAAGATTCGCTTCATACTGTCGATCTTAGACACCATCCCGACCGGCGCGTTGTGAATAACTCAGACTGTTTTTGCTTGCCATCGAAAAGTGTGCCTGTCATAAGCGGGCGGAGCTCAAGTCACGAAGCGATCAAAATTTCTCCTCAGCGTGCCTGCGGGCGAGGGTAGCTTAGCTCACCGCAGGCACGTCTGTTCTCGGTATGCCCGCCGACGAGGGTAGCTTAGCTCACAGTCCCGAAAGCTTTCGGGATTCTCGGCTGATCCCGGACTCGTCGTATTCGCTGACGAATCGGCTCGATCTGGAAAAGATCTTCGGGCGCAGAGCGCCATTGCACGTCGATCTTGGCTGCGGCGACGGTTCGTTTCTTTGCGCGCTGGCGCAGCGGCTGCCGGACAAAAACTTTCTCGGAATCGAACGATTGTCCGCTCGGATTCGCAGCTCTGCGCGTAAAGCCGCCAGTCTGGGTAATGTGCGGCTTTTGCAGATGGAGAGCTCTTACGCGGTGCGCTATTTGTTGCCCGCTGAATCAGTGGAAACGTTCTACCTCTTGTTTCCCGACCCCTGGCCGAAACGTCGTCATCATCGGCGTCGAATCGTAACACCAGACTTCCTAGACTCGGTTCATGTTGCCCTGGAGCAAAATGGGATCACTTACATTGCGACCGATCATCTCGATTACTTTCGAAAGATCAAAGAGATCGCCGAATCAATTCCTGGTTTTGCAATTGAAGACCGTGATGTCGATCTGCCCCAGAGCAGATTCCGGCTCATTTTCGAACAAAGAAGCGCGCAAATTTACTGGTTGACGCTGCGAAAAGTTTCGCCGGTGAGATAACTTTGCGCTTCCCAACTGTCGCGACCAATACGCAATGTCACTGCGCCGGTCTGGTCCTGACGAAAAAGCTTGATGCCGTGTTTCTGCAATTCCTCGGCCCAAGTATCGCTGATTCGCTCTTGAACCGGAAAATCACGCGAACTCGCAATGATCAGGCCCGGCCGCACCGCATCAAGAAACGCTTCCGAGCCGGACTCTCCCGAATGATGTTGCCCCTTGATAATGATGTCGCTGCGAACATTCGAATGGCCAGCCAGCAATGCCTCTTCGGTTTTGATGCCGGCATCCGACATGAACAAGACTGACGCGGCCGGCTCGACCAAGAGCTGGATCACGTACGCCTGATCATCAGCGATCGGCGAGCTGAAGTTACGCGGAGGAAACAGGACGTGCGCGATGACGTCGCGTGATAGACGAAAACTGTCTCCTGCGGCCAGAGCGTCCGATTGGATACGGCGTTGTTGAAACAGACGTTGCAATTGCCGGTGGATAGTTGAGCGATCCGGAGCCGGATTATCCACCAGGCGCACTCGAGGAAAATCGTCCAGTAATTGCGTGGTACCACCCAGGTGAAGCGCATCGCCGTGCGTGAGCAGCAAGCCGGCAAGCCGGTTTACGCCTGCCCAATGCAAATACTCGCGGACCACGCGTTGATAGCTCCGCTCACTGCCGCAGTCGAACAACCAATCGGCGTTTCCTGTGCGCAAGTGAATGGCCGCTCCCGTCCCGATATCCAGGACGGTGATCTTGGCGACCAGCTTTTCGGGCCAATGCGGGTGTTCGACATAAAAATGTCCACCGGGAATTTGCGCGAACAGGTGGACGATCCCGATCACCAGTGTGGCTAGCGCCCAGTTAGCGTTATTAAAAATCACAGCAAGCCAGGGCAGTAGCGGCGCTGAAAGAAGCGAAAGCAGCGCAATGGCGAGAACGAAAAATGCAATGGGAACAACGATGAGGTTCGCAAGCAATGAGATCGGCGTGACCAGATGGAAATACCACAGAACGAATGGCAGCGAGCCAGCCCAGGCCGCGAGCGATACCGAAGTTCCGTGGCAAAGCCATTCACCTCCGGAGTCCAGCCAGCGACGCAGACCACGCAGTAAACTTCGCGGCAGGAACGGATCGATTGCCACCCAACGCTGCAAAAACCCGAAGATTGGATCGGCAAACAATACGATGGCGCCCACAACAGCGAAGGAGAGTTGAAAGCCTGTGGAAAAAAGCTCGTTTGTATTCCAGCAGAGAAGAACGAACGCTGCTGCCGCGAGGCTGTTGAATAGAAAAGCTTTTCGTTCGAAAAAGAATCCGCCAATCATAATCGAAGCCATCACTGCGGCTCTGATGCTCGAAATGTGCAGCCCTGTCACCGCAGCGTAAAAAAGAAGCAGCGGAATGATCAGCATCGCCGCGGACCTTCGCGAAAGCCGCGCCACCGACGCCAGCATCCATAAAAGCGCTCCGACGATTCCCACGTGCAGACCAGCGACAGCGAAAAGGTGAAGTGTGCCGGTTTGTTGAAACGGCTCTTCGATGTCCTCCGGCGTCTGGTGCCTCAGGCCAAGCACGGTGCCGCTCAGGAAAGTTTGCACCTCAGGCGCGTCATCCAGCCCCCGGCAGATTGCATTCTGCATCCATGCCCGTGACTTCTGCGCCGCGCGCAAAATCGGGTTGCCACCGCCGTGTCGAATCAGTGTGCCGTCCTCCGGATAGCGAACGAAGAGGATTCGGCGAACGTCGCGGCGCGCGAGATAAGAGCGCATATCGAATTCGCCTGGGTTTCGTGGCGGTGGTATCGGCTCGGCAGTACCAAAAAATTTCAGTTCATCGCCAAATTCCGCACCGCCTTTCCAACGCACCTGCCACACCGCGTGCGTCGGTTCCTTTCTCCCTTCCAGTTCGATTGACTCAAGCTTGAACAGGAACGTCGCGAAACCGCTCGGCCCAGTTTTTGGCTCAGTGATCACGCAGCCGATTGCTGTGAGGACTCGTGGCCGGCTGCCGAGCTCGTCAGCGAGCTGCTGGCCTTCCGTGTTGTTGGTCACAAAATTATGCAGCAGAAAAAAGCCAGCGCCAACCACGGCGTATGTCACGAGCAGCCTCGGCCAGCAGGTCAGAGTAAAAGCGCAGACCGCGAGAATTATCGCGGCTACAGTCAAGGCGACAGATGGGAGCTGAAACAGTTCCCCTACGATAATTCCTATCGCAGCCATCAACGCCAGGCCGACAAATGGCTGGCGCGGCGCGCTCGCCAATTTCATCCCTCGGCTTTTCGCTTATCCAGGCTTCACAAGGCAAGCCGCAATCGCGAGCAGCAATAGGCCCGAAGTATATTGAAACGCGCTTTCAGCGCTTGTTTACGCCGTGGTTTGAAGCCCTGGGGCGATGCCCCAGGCTAAACGTGAGGCAGCGCCTTTGGCGCTAAACATCCGACACGATTGCCTGTATCACGAGCGCGCCGTATTTTTGGCACGTGCACGATCTATTCGAGGAACAGCAAGACGATGAAGCTGCAAACAGCGCTGCGCCGCTCGCTACGCGGATGCGGCCACGTTCGCTCGAGGAATTTGTCGGCCAGGAACATATTCTTGCGCCTGGCAAACTTCTGCGGCGTGCGATTGAAGCTGATCGTTTGCCGTCAGTGATCTTCTCCGGACCGCCCGGCAGTGGGAAAACCACGCTAGCCCGTGTCATTGCGGAGATGACGCACGCGAAATTCATTCGAATCAGCGGCGTGGAAAGTAACGTGGCCGAAATGCGCCGCGTCATCGCTGCGGCGACGAATCGCCTTCGCACCTCGGGGCAGAAGACGATTCTGTTCATTGACGAGATCCATCATTTCAACAAGGCGCAGCAGGACATACTTTTGCCGGACGTTGAGAGTGGCAATCTACGGCTGATTGGTGCGACGACTTACAATCCGTTCTTTTATGTGAACAGCGCGCTCGTTTCGCGTTCGCAGGTTTTTCGACTCGAACCGCTCAACGTCGAACTACTCGAACAACTGATCGACCGCGCATTGGCTGACAAAGAGCGCGGCCTTGGAAATTACAATGTGAAGATTGACAAAGACGCGCGCCGGCATCTCGCAAAGCTCAGCGACGGGGACGCGCGCAAATGCCTAAACGCGCTCGAGATCGGCGTGCTGACAACGCCGCCAGACTCGCGCGGCGTAATTCACTTCACACTCGCAGTTGCCGA
>QHPG01000284.1 GCA_003219005.1 Verrucomicrobiota bacterium | reverse complement strand
TGGCTGCAATGGCGATTTCCGCTGCGGCGTCAGCATTTCAGACTGCTGCATCGGCTCGTGCGCAACTTTGTGCTTTCGATTCCCGGTTTTGCCATCGTTCGTCTCGCCATGTTGCCAATCCCAATCGCAATCGCGATCTGGGCCCGCGATCGTCACATCGGTTTGTTAAACTGGCTCTTAGTCCCTGACTGGGCCACTGTCATCGCAACATTTCTGCTGATGGATTATGCCTATTGGTGGTGGCATTGGGCCAACCACATGGTCCACCTCTTCTGGCGGTTTCATAATGTGCATCACACCGACCTCGACCTCGATGTAACGACCGCAGCGCGATTTCATTTCGGCGAAATGATTTTCTCGATCGGATTTCTTTCCCTTGCGGTGACGATCTTCGGCATCGCGCCGATTATGCTGGTCGCCTTCTTTATTACATTGGAGGCCGCGACACTTTTTCACCATTCGAACTGGCGTCTGCCACTTCAGGTCGAACGGATTTTGAACCTGATCATCGTGACGCCGCGCATGCATGGGATTCATCATTCGATCGTGCAACGCGAGACCAATTCAAACTGGGGCACGATCTTTTGCTGGTGGGACAAACTACATCGCACGTTGCGCCGCGATATTCCGCAGGACGCGGTTACTATTGGTGTTGCAGCTTATCGTGACGAGCATGAGCTCACACTGGGAAAGCTTTTCGCATTGCCGTTCGCTAAGCAGCGCGAGTGGCGACTGCCCAATGGCGAGGTTCCGGAACGCCAGCAGCAACCGGCAAAAAAGCTCGCCGAGTAAATGCGCCACGCGTTTTCTCGTAAACGGTGTCGAGCCTCGAACGTTCATTGCACCATCATCCCAATTGGTGAATCTCGACGACGAAACCACATCTAAAAGCACAATTTGCCGGCTCGTTGCGCTGATTGTGATCCTCGTCGCTCTGGTCCTGGCGATGAAATTTCTCCCGGTTCAACAGTGGACGAAAAATTTTAACGACTGGGCTAGCCAGATGGGCATGGCCGGTATTTTTATTTTCATCGGTGTCTATGCCGTGGCCACGGTGCTGCTCGCGCCCGGGTCGATCCTCACTATCGGTGCCGGATTGGTGTTTGGTTTGTGGAAAGGTTTTCTCGCGGTATCCGCCGGCTCGACTCTCGGCGCAGCCCTGGCCTTCCTCGTGGCCAGGTTCATCGCGCGCGACAAAGTCGAGAAAATCGCGCGGCGAAATGAAAAGTTCCGCAGAATCGACAATGCGATGGGAAAAGAAGGCGCGAAATTGATTTTTCTACTTCGGCTTAGTCCAGTGATTCCATTTAACGTGAGCAATTATTTTTATGGTCTCACCGCGGTGAAGTTTTGGCCCTACGTGCTGGCGAGCTGGATCGGAATGATGCCTGGCGCGTTCCTGTACGTTTATATCGGCGTGGCCGGTAAAGCCGCGGTTTCAGTCGCGGCCAGTAGCGAAATAATCAGCCGCGGCTGGCAATATTGGACCTTTACGAGCGTGGGTCTCATTGCCACAATCATCGTGACAATCTGGGTAACGAAGATCGCGCGCGACGCACTGCGAAAGACCGAAGCAGCGTAGAACTGAAAGCTTCTCAGGAATAAAGCGACCTGCTAAACCCTCGCATTAAGATGATCGAAGCCCAAGGCAAAGAAAGCATCGTGCGCCAGCGTTACGCAGCGGGAGCAAAAGAACGCGCAGACAAACTCTGTTGTCTGGTCGATTACGACTCGGAGTATCTCCAGGCAATTCCACGCGAAGTGATCGAGCGCGATTATGGTTGTGGCGATCCCTCGCGTCACGTGCACGAAGGCGAGACGGTTCTCGACCTAGGCAGTGGCACGGGAAAAATCTGTTTCATCGCCGCTCAAATTGTCGGGCCGAAAGGAAAAGTGATCGGCGTCGATATGACAGATATCACGAGCGCGGCCTCATTACTCGCGGCCGACGCTCTGGCCGAAGAATTGCGTGTGAAACATCCGCTCATTGCCAGCGATTCCATCGACGTAGTTGTTTCCAATTGCGTCCTGAATTTGGTCGAGCCGAAATCGAAACGGCAACTCTTCGATGAAATTTTCCGCGTTTTGGAAAAGGGCGGGCGCGCCGTGATTTCCGACATCGTCAGCGATGAAGAGGTGCCGGAGGAAATGCAAAACGATCATGAACTTTGGAGCGGGTGCATCTCGGGCGCGTTCACGGAAGAAGGTTTTCTCGCCGCGTTTGAAAATGCCGGCTTTTACGGAATCCAAATCTTGAATCGCGATGCTGATCCGTGGCGCACCGTTCAGGGGATCGAGTTTCGCCCAGTCACGATCCAGGCATTTAAAGGAAAACAGGGCGAGGATTACAATGCGACCACAGAAGCGAATAAGAAGTGCTGCGACGGCGGTAGTTGCTGTTAATTCGGGATGAATCATTTCGCACAAAAATTGGCGGAGCGCTCGATCGCACTTCGCCGCGGGCGGCCCGAGATCCTCCAGGTGAACGTAGGCAAGCTTTGCAATCTCATCTGCGTGCATTGTCACGTGAACGCCGGGCCAAAGCGCAAGGAAATCATGACACGCGAGACGATTAATCGGATCATCGATTGGCTCGCAAAGACTGACATCCCAATTGTCGATCTTACCGGTGGCGCGCCGGAAATGATTTCGGATTTTCGCTATTTCATTGAGCGAGTAAAAGAGCTCCAGCCCGCCCGGCATGTGATCGATCGTTGCAATCTGACAATCTTGCTCGAGCCCGGCTAT